>JBQCFB010000321.1:0-3369 GCA_051959715.1 Pseudolabrys sp. | reverse complement strand
TCATGAAGGAATTGCCGCAGGAGCGGCTGATCGTCGCGGTGCATGCGGTGGCGATGATGGAGCGGGCGGTGGCGCTCACCGCCGACTACGTCAAGCAGCGCGCGGCCTTCGGCAAGAAGATCATCGAATTCCAGAACACGCAGTTCGAGCTTGCCGCCTGCAAGACCGACGCAACGATCTCTAAAGTGTTCCTCGATCACTGCATCGGCCAGCACATCGAAGGCAAGCTCGACACGGTCACCGCCTCGATGGCCAAGTACAAGCTGACCGAGACGCTCGGCACGATCCTCGATCGCTGCCTGCAGTTGTTCGGCGGCTACGGATTCATGGACGAATATCCGATCTCACGGATGTACCGCGATGCGCGCGTGCTGCGCATCTATGCGGGAACCAACGAGATCATGAAGCTCTTGATCGCGCGGAGTTTGTAGTTCCTGTCATTCCGGGGCGGCCAGAAGGGCCGAACCCGGAATCCAGGGTCACACCGAAGCGCTTCGATACTTATCTCTGGATTCCGGGCTCGCCGCTTCGCGGCGCCCCGGAATGACGAGGAGGAGCCCATGCCCGACGCATTCATCTTCGACGCCGTGCGAACGCCGCGCGGACGCGGCAAGGCCGACGGTTCGCTGCACGAGGTGACCGCGCTCAGCCTCGCGGCGCAGGCGCTCGGCGCCATCAAGGACCGCCACGACGGCCTTGATCCGAGCATGGTCGAGGACGTGGTCATGGGCTGCGTCGATCCGGTCGGCGAGGCCGGCGCCGACATCGCCCGCGTCGCGGCTCTGGTCGCCGGCTACGGCGATCAGGTGCCCGGCATCCAGATCAACCGCTTCTGCGCCTCCGGCCTCGACGCCGTGAACTTCGCCGCGGCCGAGGTGATGTCCGGGCAGCACGATCTGGTCATCGGCGGCGGCGTCGAGTCGATGAGCCGCGTCGGCATCGGCGCTTCCGGCGGCGCCTGGGCGATGGATCCGACCATCGCGGTCGAGCACTACTTCCTGCCGCAGGGCATCACCGCCGACCTCATCGCCACGAAGAACGGCTTCTCGCGCGACGACGTCGACGCCTACGCGGTCGAGAGCCAAAAGCGCGCGGCGAAATCCTGGGAGGAGGGGCGCTTCAGGAATTCCGTGGTGCCGGTGAAGGACGTCAACGGCCTCACCATCCTGGCGCATGACGAGCACATGCGGCCGACGACGACGATGCAGTCGCTGGCGCAGTTGCAGCCGTCCTTCGTGCAGATGGGCGAGATGGGCGGTTTCGACGCCGTCGCCGTGCAGAAGCACCCGGAGGTCGAGCGCATCAACCACGTGCATACGCCCGGCAACTCGTCGGGCATCGTCGACGGCGCCGCCGCCGTGCTGATCGGCACGAAGGAGGCCGGCGCCAAGGCGGGCCTCAAGCCGCGCGCCCGCATTCGCCAGTTCGCCAATATCGGCTCGGAGCCGGCGATCATGCTCACCGGTCCCGCGCCGGTCAGCGAGAAGGTCCTCAAGAAGGCCGGCATGAGCAAGGCCGACATCGATCTGTGGGAATTGAACGAGGCCTTCGCCTCGGTCGTGCTGCGCTACATGCAGGCGCTCGACATCCCGCACGACAAGATCAACGTCTGCGGCGGCGCCATCGCGATGGGCCATCCGTTAGGGGCGACCGGCGCGATGATCCTCGGCACCGTGCTCGACGAGCTCGAGCGCTCGGGCAAGGAGACGGCGCTGGTGACGCTCTGCATCGGCGCCGGCATGGGCACCGCGACGATCATCGAGCGGGTTTAGCGAATGCACGGCGCGTCCATTCCCCTCCCCCCGCGAAGCGCAGCCTTGACCCGCCTCATCCTGAGGAGCGCCGCGAAGCGGCGCGTCTCGAAGGAGGGGGCGGCCCATGCTTCGAGACGGCGCTGCGCGCCTCCTCAGCATGAGGCCGAGAGAGGCTGAGCGAGGACACGAATGCCCAAGGTCGATATCGCAACGGTGAAAGTACGAAGCGGCGCCGGCTATCCCGCGCAATTCCTGCCGGAGCACGAGGGGCGCCACAAGCAGGCGCTCGGCGACGCCGTCGGGCTGACCCAGTTCGGCGTCAACCTCACGCGCATCGCACCGGGCGCCGCCTCCGCGCTACGACACTACCATGAAGAGGAAGACGAGTTCGTCTTCATCGTCGAGGGCGAGCTCGTGCTGATCGACGACGCCGGCGAAGCCGTGCTCAAGGCCGGCGACTGCGCCGGCTTCAAGGCGAACGACGGCAACGGGCATCGCCTCGTCAACCGCTCGAACCGCGACGCCGTCTATATCGAGGTCGGCACACGCTCGCCGAACGAACGCGTGCATTACCCCGACGACGACCTGCATCTGGTGCGCGAGGGGCGCACCGCACGCTGGCTGCACAAGAGCGGCGAGCCGTACATCTAAAGAGGGACAGCGGATGGCCAATTTCAAATTCGACGTCGACGCCGACGGCATCGCGCTCGTCACCTGGGACATGCCGGGCCGGTCGATGAACGTCATCACCAGCGAAACGACGGCGGAACTCTCCGCCATCCTCGACAAGGTCGTTGCGGACGCCGCCATCAAGGGCGTGGTCGTCACCTCGGGCAAGGACGCGTTCTGCGGCGGCGCAGATCTGACCATGCTCGAGAAGATGGGCGCGATCTACGCCGGCAAGCTCAAGAGCGAAGGCGAGGAAAAGGCCGCCGCCTACGTCTTCGAGGAAAGCCGCAAGCTGTCGCAGCTCTATCGCCGCATCGAGACCTGCGGCAAGCCGTGGGTCTGCGCGCTCAACGGCACGGCGATGGGCGGCGGCTTCGAGCTCGCGCTCGCCTGCCATCACCGCATCGCCTCGGACAATCCGAAGACGCGGCTCGGCCTGCCCGAGATCAAGGTCGGGCTGTTTCCGGGCGCCGGCGGCACGCAGCGCGTCGCGCGCATCATGCCGCCCGCCGATGCGCTCCAGTATCTGCTCAAGGGCGACCAGCTCAAGACCGACCGCGCCAAGGCGATGAAGCTGATCGACAACGTCGTCCCCGCCGCGGATCTCATCAAGGCTGCGAAGGACTGGATCAAGGGCGGCGGCAAGGCCGTCGCGCCATGGGACGAGAAGGGCTTCAAGCTGCCCGGCGGTCTCGTCTGGTCGAAATCCGGCATGATGACCTTCACGCCGGCGAACGCGATCTATCGCCGCGAAACCTACGACAACTATCCGGCCGCGCGCGCGATCATGCAGGTCGTCTATGAAGGCCTGCAGGTGCCGATGGACACGGCGCTGCGCATCGAGTCGCGCTGGTTCGCCAAGATCGTGCGCTCGAAGGAAGCGGCGGCGATGATCCGCTCGCTGTTCGTGTCGATGCAGGAGCTGAACAAGGGCGCGCGCCGCCCG
>JBQCFB010000320.1:0-3325 GCA_051959715.1 Pseudolabrys sp. | reverse complement strand
CCGCGGCTCCTGTTGCTGGACGAGCCGACCGAAGGCATCCAGCCTTCGATCATCAAGGACATCGGTCGCGCCATCTCCTATCTGCGCTCGCTCGGCCAGATGGCCATCGTGCTGGTCGAACAATATCTCGATTTCGCTCAGGAGCTTGGCGACAAGCTGGTGGTGATGGACCGCGGTGCGATCGTCTACGCCTGCGACAAGGCCGACATGGACGAGGGCGCGCTGAAGCGGGCGATGGCAATCTAGCTGAGGCGTCATGGCCGGGCTTGTCCCGGCCATCCACGTCTTGCAAACTTTCCACGCAGGAAGACGTGGATGCCCGGCATAAGGCCGGGCATGACGAGACCGGGGGAAGCGTGGGCGTAACAGCCGCAGCCATCGAGCAGGACACTTTCGCCGCCAACCGCGCGCGCGGGGCGATTACGCTCGCGGTGGCCGCCGCGGACGGCGTCACGCGCCGAACGCGCGTCGCCGAATCCGGCTCGCTGCGCGTGCGCTTCCCGAACAGCCATGACGGCCTCGAGGCGGTGATCGTCAACACCGGCGGCGGCATGACCGGTGGCGATGACTTCTCCGTCGACATCGACGTTGGCGCTGGCGCGCATCTTGTCGCCGGCACGGCGGCAGCCGAGAAGATCTATCGCTCGACCGGTCCGGAAACCGCGATGAATGTGCGCCTGTCGGTCGGCGAAGGCGCACGGCTCGCCTGGCTGCCGCAGGAGACGATCCTGTTCGACCGCGCGCGGCTGAAGCGCCGCATTGACGTCGATCTCGCCGCGGACGCGTCGTTGGTGATGGCCGAGGCGGTGCTGTTCGGCCGCGCCGCGATGGGCGAGGCGATGCGCGAGGGCGCCTTCGCCGACACATGGCGGCTGCGCCGTGGCGGACGACTTGTCTTCGCCGAGAACGTGCGGCTTGACGGCGACATGACGGAAAAGCTGGCGCGTGCCGCGTCGGCCAAAGGCGGCATTGCGCTCGCCACGGTGCTGATCGCGCCGGTCGACGATTCCATGGTCGACTCCGTGCGTACACTCAACTTTTCCGGCGAGGCCGGCATTTCCGCGTGGAACGGAATTGCCGTGGCCCGCCTCGTCGCGCGTGACGGCGCGAGCCTGCGGCGCGATCTGGTCGCGATTCTCGCGGCGCTCGGGCAAAGCGTACCGCGGCTCTGGCATCAATGAGGCCCTGAATGAATCTGACGCCCCGCGAGAAGGACAAGCTGCTCGTCGCCATGGCGGCGATGGTCGCGCGCAAGCGGCTCGAGCGCGGCGTCAAGCTCAACCACCCGGAGGCGGTGGCGCTGATCACCGACTTCATCATGGAAGGAGCGCGCGACGGCCGCACCGTCGCCGAGCTGATGGAGGCCGGCGCGCATGTCATCTCCCGCGCGCAGGTGATGTCAGGCATTCCCGAGATGATCCACGACATCCAGGTGGAAGCGACGTTCCCGGACGGAACCAAGCTCGTCACCGTGCACAACCCGATCCGCTGAGGGAGAGACGACGATGAAAATCTTGTATGCGGGCGTCGTGGCGATGCTGGCCGGCGCGGCCGAGGCGCATGACTCCTTCATGCCGCACAGCCATCCGCATGGCGTCAGCTTTCTACCGAGCGTCGAGACAGTCGGCGTCGCGGCGCTGGTTCTGTCGTTGGCGGTCATCGCCTACACCAAGCTCCGCCGCGGGTGACGCCATGATCCCCGGCGAACTGTTCGTCAAGGACGGCGAGATCGAGCTCAACGCCGGCCGCAAGACCGTGATGCTCACCGTCTCCAACACCGGCGATCGGCCGATCCAGGTCGGCTCGCACTATCATTTCTTCGAGACCAATCCGGCGCTGAAGTTCGAACGGAAAAAGGCGCGCGGCATGCGGCTCGACATCGCCGCCGGCACGGCGGTGCGCTTCGAGCCGGGTCAGACGCGCGATGTCACGCTCGTTGCGCTCGCCGGCAAACGCACCGTCTACGGTTTCCGCCAGGACGTGATGGGGAAACTTTAGGAACGCGACCATGTCCGTGAAGATGAACCGCCGCGCCTATGCCGACATGTTCGGGCCGACCGTCGGCGACAAGGTGCGTCTCGCCGACACCGATCTCATCATCGAGGTCGAGAAGGACTTCACCGTCTACGGCGAAGAGGTGAAGTTCGGCGGCGGCAAGGTGATCCGCGACGGCATGGGCCAGTCGCAGGCGACCAACAAGCAGGGCGCGGCTGACACCGTCATCACCAATGCGCTGATCCTCGACCACTGGGGCATCGTCAAGGCGGACGTCGCCATCACGGCGGGGCGCATTTCGGCGATCGGCAAGGCGGGCAATCCCGACGTCCAGCCCGGCGTCACCATCGTCATTGGTCCCGGCACGGAGATCATCGCCGGCGAGGGCAAGATCCTGACCGCCGGCGGTTTCGACACGCACATCCACTTCATCTGCCCGCAGCAGGTGGAGGAGGCGCTGATGTCCGGTGTCACCTCGATGCTCGGCGGCGGCACCGGCCCGGCGCACGGCACCTACGCGACGACCTGCACGCCCGGCCCGTTCCACATCGGCCGCATGATCCAGGCCGCCGACGCGCTGCCGGTCAATCTCGGCTTCGCCGGCAAGGGCAACGCGTCGCGCCCAGCCGCGCTGGAAGAGATGATCAAGGCCGGCGCCTGCGCCATGAAGCTGCACGAGGACTGGGGCACGACGCCGGCGGCGATCGACTGCTGCCTCTCCGTCGCCGACGACATGGATGTGCAGGTGATGATCCACACCGACACGCTCAACGAGTCCGGCTTCGTCGAGGACACGATCAAAGCTTTCAAGGGCCGCACCATCCACGCCTTCCATACCGAGGGAGCCGGCGGCGGCCACGCGCCGGACATCATCAAGGTGGCGGGCCTGAAGAACGTGCTGCCGTCGTCGACCAACCCAACGCGGCCGTTCACGCGCAACACCATCGACGAGCATCTCGACATGCTGATGGTGTGCCATCATCTCGATCCGTCGATCCCCGAAGACCTGGCGTTTGCCGAGAGCCGCATCCGCAAGGAGACGATCGCGGCGGAAGACATCCTGCACGACATCGGTGCGCTGTCGATGATGTCGTCGGACAGCCAGGCCATGGGCCGCGTCGGCGAGGTCATCATCCGCACCTGGCAGACCGCCGACAAGATGAAGAAGCAGCGCGGCCGCCTGAAGCAGGAAAAGGGCGACAACGACAATGCGCGTGTGAAGCGCTACGTCGCCAAGTACACGATCAATCCGGCAATCGCGCACGGCGTGTCGAAGCACATAGGTTCCATTGAGAAAGGCAAGCTCGCCGATCTCGTCCTGTGGTCGCCG
>JBQCFB010000319.1:0-2213 GCA_051959715.1 Pseudolabrys sp. | reverse complement strand
CGGCCGCGATCAGCCAGTCCGCGTCGAGCGTGTAAGGCCCGTCCGGCGTGTCGATGGTCAGCCGCAGGTGATCGTTGCGAGGCTCGAGACCCGCGAGCCTGTTCTTCCAGCGCAGGTCGACCGTGCCGATCTCGGATACGCGATCGCACAGGGCTTTTTCGAGATAGTACTGCTGGAGATTGATGAAGGCCGGCATCTTGTGGCCGGCCTCGGGCAGCAGATCGAATGTGAAGACGAGATCGTCGCCGAGGAAGACCTTGCCGATCTTCCAGGTGACGCCCTGCGCCACCAGCTTCTCGCCGACGCCGAGCCTGTCGAGGATCTCGAGCGTGCGCTTCGACCAGCAGATGCCGCGCGAGCCCTCGCCGATACGGTCGGCATCGTCGATCAGCACCACCGGCATGCCGCGCAGGCCGAGATCGATCGCCGTTGCGAGGCCGACGGGACCGGCGCCGACGACGACCACCGGGCGGCGCGGCGGCGTGGCGCACTCTTGATCGGCGCAGCGCCGGTAGCCGTAGGAGTAGATCGACTTGCGGTCGTTGACGCTCATCCCCTACCCTCGGGCATCGTCAGCCTT
The DNA here is from genome assembly GCA_051959715.1 of Pseudolabrys sp. Lineage (GTDB taxonomy): Bacteria > Pseudomonadota > Alphaproteobacteria > Rhizobiales > Xanthobacteraceae > Pseudolabrys. Next base: position 1,633 of record JBQCFB010000319.1, on the reverse strand, counting down.
GCAGCGCCGCCCACATCTCGCGGTCGCGCTCCGCGGTCCAGATCACCGGCCATTCGATGCCCCGGGCCTCGTCATAGGCGCGCGAGACGTTGAACGGCAGGCAGTGCTCGTAGATGGCAAAGCTCTTGAACTTCGGATTCATGGCAATGCGCGCGAAGTCGAACGCGTCCTTCAGCGAGCGGCCCTTGGCGACGCTGTCCTTCACCGAGCCATAGAGCGTCGAGAGGAAATCGGTGGTCATCTCGATCCCCTCCTTCACCTGCTCGGCCGTGGTCAGCGCGGCGCCGCGGCCAGGCACGAGCGCGGTCGGCTGCATTTCGGCGAGATTATCGAGCGTCTGCGGCCAGTCGGTGAAGTGCGCGTCGCCGCAATAGCAGGCGGAATGATATTCGACGAGGTCGCCGGAGAACACGACGCCGCAGTCCGGCACGGCGGCGACGACATCGCCCGCAGTGTGGCCGCGGCCGATATGCATGATGCGCACCTCGCGGCGGCCGAGCCAGACGGAAATCTGGTCGGGAAACGTCACTGTCGGCCAGGTCAGCCCGGGAATCGACTCGACCGCGCGGAACAGGCGCGGGAAGCGGCCGATCTCGGAATCCATGTCCTGCTTGCCGCGCTCGGCGATCATTCCGCGCGTCGCGTCGGAGGCGAGAATCTCCGCGCCCTTGAAGGCGGACGCTCCCAGCACGCGCACAGCGTGGTAGTGCGTCAGAAGCACATACTTGATCGGTTTGTCGGTGACCTTGGCAACGCGCGCGATCAGGTCGGAGGCCATGGCAGGCGTCGCCTGCGCGTCGATCACCATGCAGGAATCGTCGCCGACGATGACGCCGGAGTTTGGATCGCCCTCGGCCGTGAAGGCATAGAGCCCGGAGCCGATCTGATCGAAAGAAATCTTCTTTTCGGTGAGGTCGCCGGCGGAGGCGAATGCTTTGCTCATGGAAACACCTGTCGCTCGGTCATGAACCGTAGCGTACCACGTCCTGCTCGATGACGCCGAAAATCGACTGCCCGGCGGTATCCAGCATCTCGATGCGTACGCGGTCGCCGAATTTCAGGAACGGCGTCACCGGCTTGCCGGTGCGGATGGTCTCGACGGTGCGCAGCTCGGCAATGCAGGAGTATCCAAGCCCGCCCTCCGCGATCGGCCTGCCCGGACCGCCGTCGGCGTCGCGGTTCGACACCGTGCCGGCGCCGAGGATCGTGCCGGCCGACAGCGCGCGGCTCTTTGCGGCGTGCGCGATCAGGGCCGGGAAGTCGAAGGTCATGTCATTGCCGCACACCGGCTTGCCGAACGGCTTGCCGTTGATGAAGGACAGGAGCGGCAGGGTGACCTTGGCGCCGTCGAAGGATTGGCCAAGCTCGTCGGGCGTCACCGCGACCGGCGTGAAGGCCGACGAGGGCTTCGACTGCACAAAGCCGAACCCCTTGGCGAGCTCCGGGCCCGTGAGATTGCGGAGACTGACGTCGTTGACCAGCATGATGAGCCTGATCGCCTTCGCCGCAGCCTCTCGGCTCGCGCCCATCGGCACGTCACCGAGCACGACGACGACCTCGGCCTCGAGATCGATGCCCCAGGCCTCGTCGGCAAGCGCGATCGGATCGCGCGGCCCGAGCAGCACGTCGGAGA
>JBQCFB010000318.1:0-15375 GCA_051959715.1 Pseudolabrys sp. | reverse complement strand
CTGGTTCATGAACAGGGGCGGCACGCCGTGCGCGTCGCGCGCCAGCGCGGCATAGGCGGCTTCGAGCGTCGGATGGCGCAGCAGGCGGTCGCGGAAGGCGACGATCAGCGCCCAGTTCTCGCGCGCATCGGCATCTTCGATAGCAGCTATTTCGGCCGCAGCGACCGGCCGCCGCGGATCGGCGCGCAGCGCGGCATAGAGGCCGCGCTCGGCGGCGCAGGCTTCGTCCGGCGGCACGAGCTCGGGCCGCGCCAGATACACTTTCAGGAAGTCGTCGGTGACGACGAGACCGCCGCCCGCGTCGCGGTCGAGCAGGTGATGTCCGCAGGAGAGCCAGAAATCGGTCATCGCGCTTGCCGTCCCGCCATGCCGACGAGATCGACCGCCTCGCCCGGTTCGTCCTCGCCTTCGACGTCGAAGAAGCTGAAGGCGCGCGCCGGCTTCGCGCCGTTGCGCGGCTTCAGGGTGCGGAAGGCCTCGCGCAACTCGCCGCCCTCAAACGAGCGATGTACCGCAACGAGCGTGTCGACCGGCTGGTCGCACAGCGATTCCGCGAAAGCCACTTCCTCCTCGGCCGCCGCGGCCGCCTGTTCGAGGCTTGGCGCGCCGAAATCCGACATGAGACGCCGCGCCAGCGTATCGACCAGCGCGCGCCGATCGCTCTCGTCGGCCTCGACAATCTGCACCAGGGTCGACCAGCCGAGCGAGGAAACGCCGAGGAACCCGCTGCGGAACGCGGTGCGCGCCTTGCCGTCGAGGCTCGCCGGATCGCGCTGCCAGAACACGAAGACGCCGGATACCGCCCATTCGCCGGGCTCCGCCGGCGGCTCGAAGATGAACGTGTCCGACGGATCGAGCCTGATCGTGCGCAAGAGCTTCATGCGCGCGGCCCCTTCGTCGCCGGATCGTACCAGTCGTCATGTGCGAGCGCGGCCAGCAGCGTCTCGCGCTCGTTCTCCTTCTCGCGCGGACGGCGCCGGAGGAGATCGCCGTTGTCGGCGAGCGAGCGCAGTCCTTCGCCTGAAAGCCGTTCCAGATAGCTTTTCGCCACCGCGCCGAAGCCTTTCTCCTGCCAGACGTCGAGATGCATCATCATGTTGCGCGCGAAACTCTCGACGATGTCGGCGGCGCTGGTCTCGCCGAAGCCCTCTTCGGCGAGCGCCGTGACGTTCGGTGTCAGCCCCGGCTCGTGCTGCATGGATTCCGTGCGGATCATGCCGCCGAAGACGAGCCAGTCGGGCACGTCGTCTTCGTTCGTGCCGTCGGGCCAGGCGAGCCGGCCACCGCCGACGAGGCCGAGATTGACCGTGAGCGCACCCGGCCAATGGATCTCGATCAGGGTCTCGGGCTGCGCGTGCGCCGAAAGCGCGTCGGCGAGCGCCGCCATGCCCGCGATGAAGGCGCGGCGCGCAGTCGCAAGCGGCTCCTCCGGTTCGAGCACGAGCGCGAACTCCGCGAGATCGAAGCGGCCGACATGCACCAGCGTGCCCGCGCCTGCTTCCGCGGCGATTGCGCGCGCGTGCGCAAAGGCGTCGCCGAGCTCGCGCAGACGCACGAGCGAGAACGGCGGCGGCAGCCGCAGTTCCGGATCGGTTATCCGCAACGGTCGCACGGAGGCGTCGAGCGGCATCGGCGATGCACCACCTTTGGCAATCGATGTTTCCTATTATAGCATTAGCCTCTGAGAGGCATAATTCATGACCGAGCGTCATATCCTGGTCTGCTCCTGCGAGGACACCATGCCGCAGGCCGCGGACACCGTGCGGCGCGCCTGCCCGGGGACCAAGGTCAGCGAAGGCCGGCAATTCTGTCGCGCGGAGCTCGATCGGTTCCGCGCCGCCGCGCAGGCCGGCGAGCCGATCACCGTCACCTGCACGCAGGAAGCGCCGCTGTTCGGTGAAGTTGCCGCGGAACTCGGTGTACCGACGCCCACATTCGTCAATATCCGCGAGACCGCCGGATGGTCGCGCGACGCCCGCGCCGCGCTGCCGAAGATGGCGGCCCTTGCCGCTGCTGCTGCTGAGCCGGCGCCGCCGGTGCCTGTTGTCGCTCTCAAGAGTGACGGCATCGCGCTGCTCTACGGCAAGGACGAGCGCATCGTCGAAGCGGCGCAACTCCTGAAGGAACACCTCGACATCACGGTGCTGCTCGCGCCCGGCGCCGACACAGTACCGCCGCGCGTCACCGAGTTTCCGGTCGTACGCGGCACGATCCGCAACGCCAAAGGCGCGCTCGGCGGCTTCGAGGTCACCGTCGACGACTACGCCGCGCCGCAGCCGTCCTCGCGGGACGCATTGATCTTCGGCGCGAGCCGCGACGGGGCGGTGTCCCGTTGCGATCTCATCGTCGATCTCTCCGGCGGCGCGCCGCTGTTCCCCGCCGCCGATCTGCGCGATGGCTACCTGCGCGCCGACCCCGGCGACGCGGCGGCGGTGCTGCGCCTCGTCATGAAGGCGCGCGACCTGATCGGCGAATTCGAGAAGCCGCGCTACATCTCCTTCCACGACGAGCTGTGCGCGCATTCCCGCGCGAGCATCGTCGGCTGCCATCGCTGCCTCGATCTGTGCCCGAGCGGGGCGATCGTCCCCAACGGCGACATCGTCGCCATCGACCCCATCGTCTGCGCCGGCTGCGGCCAGTGCGCCGCCGCCTGCCCGACCGGCGCGGCGGCCTATGCGCTGCCGCCGGCCGACGCGCTGTTGCGGCGGCTGCGCACATTGCTGGCGGCCTACCGTGACGCCGGCGGCCGCGATCCGGTCGTAATGTTCCACGATGAGGAGCATGGCGGCGCGCTGATCGACGCCCTCGCCCGCTTCGGCGACGGCCTGCCGGCGAACGTGCTGCCGGTCGCGGTCAACGAAGTCACGCAGACCGGGCTCGAGACCATCGCCGCGGCCTTCGCCTACGGCGCCATCGCGGTACGGTTCCTGCTGCGCGCGAAGCCGCGGCACGACATTGCCGAACTTGCGAAGACCCTCGCGCTCGCCGAACCGATCCTCGCCGGGCTCGGATTCGACGGCCCGCGCGCCGCGACGATCGAGACTGACGATCCCGACGCGCTCGGCGCCAGCCTGCGCGCTCTGCCGGCGATGCCGCCGGCGGCGCGGGCGGCGCAATTCGTGCCCGTCGGCGGCAAGCGCGAAACCTTGCGCCTGGCGCTGCGCGAGCTGCACGGCGTTGCGCCGGCCCCGCGCGACGTCGTGCCCCTGCCGGCGGACGCGCCGTTCGGCGCCGTCATCGTCGACACGGAGGGCTGCACGCTCTGCCTCTCCTGCGTCTCGGCCTGCCCGACCGGCGCGCTGTCGGACGATCCGGAAAAGCCGATGCTGCGCTTCGCCGAGGACGCCTGCGTGCAATGCGGGCTGTGCCGCGCCACCTGCCCGGAAAAGGTGATCACGCTCGAGCCGCGCATCGATTTCCGCGCCGCCACCGCGCTCGCGCGCGTGGTCAAGCAGGAAGAGCCGTTCCCCTGCATCCGCTGCGGCAAGCCGTTCGGCGTGAAGAGCACCATCGAGCGCGTCGCCGCCAAGCTCGAAGGCAAGCACTGGATGTACAAGGAGTCGAAGTCACGGCTCGACCTCATCCGGATGTGCGACGACTGCCGCGTGACCGTGACGACGGAGCAGCAATTCGACCCGTTCGGCGCGCCGCAGCGGCCGCGTCCGCGGACCACGGACGATTACCTCCGAGACCGCGAAAAGCCTTGAGGGGCCTTGGTTTTTCCACAACCACTACAACCATACCGTGAAATAAATGGTTGCAACTTACCACTTTTAAACTCTTATAAACATATCAATATTACTATCCGTTGCGAGCAAATTGGAATTGCGTTGGACGTCACAATGCCCGCCTCACTTTCTCTCGGCGACATCGAAGAAGCGCTCCAGCAGGCCGATCCGAAAACCCGCCATCAGACGCTTCGCGCCGTCACGGACCTGTTCCTGTCGAGCGCGCAGGGCCTCGATGACACGCGCATCGACGTGTTCGACAACGTATTCGAGACCCTGCTCGGCGAAACCGACATCGACAGCGTGGTCACGCTCAGCCAGCGCATAGCGCCGGTCGGCAAGGCGCCGCCGCGGCTCATCAACCGGCTCGCCACCGACGACCGCATATCTGTCGCGGGCCCGGTGCTGACGCAGTCGCCGCGTCTGTCCGCCGACGACCTGCACAGGATCGCGCTCGACAAGGGCAACGAACACCTGCTCGCAATATCGGAGCGTCCGGGGCTGACCGAGCCGGTCACCGACGTCCTGATCCAGCGCGGCAACCGCGAGGTCGCCCGCAGCGTGGCCAAGAACGCGAGCGCCCGGCTGTCGCGCGCCGGCCTCGAGCGCCTCGTCACGCTCGCCGAGCGCGACGACGTCCTCAGCGCCGGCCTGAGCGTCCGCCAGGACATCCCGCCCGACCGCCTCCAGTCGCTGCTTGCCGTCGCGGCCGCGCGCGCCGAAGAGAAGCTGAAATCGATCGCCACGGCACAGCGGATCGTCCTGACGATGAAAGGGGCCGGCAAGCTCGGCGATGCCGAGTTTTCGAGCTTCGCCCAGGATGGCCGCTATGAAGAGGTCGTCGCCGGCCTGTCGCTGGTCGCCGATCTCAAATATGACACGATCGAGAACCTGCTGCTTGCGAGCGAGCCGGGCGGACTGATCCTCGTCTGCAAGGCCATCAACCTGACCTGGCCGACGACGTCACGCATCATCGCGCTGGCCGCCGATCGTGCCGGCGTGGCGCCGCACGACCAGGGGCGCGCTCAGGACGATTTCAAGAAATTGTCGAAACCGACCGCCGAGCGCGTCCTGCGCTTCTGGCACGTGCGCCAGATGGTGTCCTGAGGCCGCCGCTTAGCGTTGCGGCGGCTGCGCTGTCGCGGTGCCTGCGCTATTTCCGAACATGCGGTCGATCGCGGCCTGCAAGGGCAGCTTCTTGACCGGCTGCGGTTCCGGCTGTGTTTCCGCCGGCTGCGCCGATTGATCGGATTGCTGCGCCGAAGCCTGCGCCCGTGCGGTGTGCTGCCGCCGGTGATGGGTCGCGCGGTGATGCGCGACATGACGCGAATGGTGCGCCGCTGCCGCCTTGTGCGCGGGCTCCTGCGCGTCCGGCTTCGGCGCCGCCTCGGCCGGAGCCGGCGTATCGGCTGCGGCCTGTGCCACAGTGGCCGCCGGCTGGGCGGAAGGCGCGGGCGGCGTCGACCAGCCGGATGCCTGCGCGGGTGTTGCCGCCCAGGCGCTCAACGGCGCGGCCGTCGGATCGTTCTCAGTCGACTGCAACGGCGTCGGCAATGCGGTGTCGGCCGCGGCGCTCGCCTGCGACAGGCCTGCCGCGGCGGGCTGCGGCATGCGCGCATCGTCCTTGACCGTGCGCGCCGCGGGTTGGGCGTCGGCATCGGCCGGCCGCTGAATGCTCACCGTCTGCACCGGCTTGGGCAACGCCGTCGCCGTGTTGGCAGGCGTCGAAGAGGGAGCGGCATGGTTCGCAACGGACGGCGCCAGATAGCCGGCCGCGGCGGCGCCGACGAGCGCCAGCACGCCGGCGGCGACGGCAAGCCGCGCTGTCATCGGGAAGGCGCTTCGCGCGACGGCGTCGACCTGCGTCGGCACGTCCTGCACGTCGGCCTTGCGCACCATCCGCGGTCCGGGCACGCGGCCTTCGCTGCGACTGAGGCGCTCCAGCACCGGCCGTATCGTCGACTCGTCGTCGGCGCGGCGCGGCTTTCGCGGCGCATAGGCAAGCACACCGCGGGGGTCGTTCACATCGTCGAGGCCCAGAGCACTCATTGCCACCTCCGTTATAGTTCTTGAATGCGAAGGGAGGCGATTGGGTGGGCTTTAATTGGTCCTAAGCTGGCCGGAAATGTGGAAGAATCGGCCTTCGGCCGGATGCGCCGGTAGGAAAGTGCCGCTTCGAGCTTTTTTTGCGATTGCGGCGGCTGTACGCCAGCGAACATTAGCGCTTGTCGACGGTCGCCTTTTGCAGGAAGTCGACCAGCGCCTTGCGCTCCTCGGCGGAGCCGATCGTCTGCTCCGGCATCTTGGTGCCGGGCGTGTAATGGGCCGGCCCGATCTCGAACAGCTTCGCCACCGTCTCCGGAGTCCAGACGATGTCGAGTTGCTTGAGCGCCGGTGAAAAATTGTAACCCGGCAGCGAGGCGATGCGCCGCCCGAAGACGTGCCACAGCGTCGGACCTGCCTTGTTGCCTTCGTCCGGCGTGAGCGTGTGGCAGGCGACGCAGGCGCGGAAGACGCGTGCGCCGGGATCGTCGCCATAGGCCGCGAGCGGATCGGCGGGCGCGCCGGCGACCAGCCGATCCATCGGCTCACCGGTCTCGGCGTTCCACCGGCGCAGCATGCGGTCGGCGCCTCCGGTCAGGAGCGTGCGGCTGTCGGGGAAGAAGGCGACCGACCAGACCGGCAGCCCGGGCCCGACCAGCGTGTGCGTGACCGTGCGCGTCGCGCGGTCGACGATCGCCACCGAGCCGCGGATGCCGGCGGCGGCGATGCGCGCGCCATCGGGCGAGAGCGCCAGCGCGATCACCGGTGTCTGCGCCGCAGCGATCGTCGCACGCAATTCGCCGCCCGGTCCGGCGACATACAGTTTTCCGTCGGCGCCGGCCGTGACGATTTCACCATCCGGCGCCGTCACCACGGCGTTCAGCGGCGACGGCAGCGTCACGATGTTCGGTGCGCCATCGGCGATCGGCCAGATGCGCAAGGTGGCGTCGTAGCCGGCGCTGACGACCGATCGTCCATCGGCGGCGAACGCCACGCCGTTGACATTCTGCGTATGGCCTTCGAGCACGCGCGCAACGCCGCCCGCGAGCGGCCAGAGCCGCACGGTGCGGTCCCACGATGCCGAGGCCAGCATGCGGCCGTCGCGCGACACGGCAATGCCGGCGACCGGCGCGGCATGGCCCTCGAGCGTGCGGTCGGGCGCGGGCTTGCCTTCGGTCCAGATCGCGATCTTGCCATCGGCGCCGGCGGTGACGATGCGGCGATCGGGCAACCACGCCACCGCATTCACCGCGGCATCGTGGAAGCGCATCACCTGCTCAGCGACGTTGCGGCCGAGCGACCATCGGATGGCCGATGTGTCGAAGCTGCCGGACACGGCCTCCGTGCCGTCCGGCGAAACGGCGACCGCGCGTACCGGCCCGCCATGGCCGCGCAGCTGAGCGTGAGCAGGTTTGAAGGCAAGCGGCAGCAGCACCAGCGTCAGCAGCGCCAGGTGCCGCCGCGGCGTCATGCAGGCTCCATCCCGAGCGCGCGGATGCGCGTGCGCGTCGCCTCGTCTTTCAACGCGGCAAGGAACGCGGCGACCGCCGCATGCGCGCGCGGCCGGTCGGCGACGAGGAAATCGTAATGCTCCGGCGCCACCGGCAGGAAGCCGAGCCCGTACATCTCCGCCACCGGCTCGATCGCCAGGCCCCAGTCGGCGCGGCCCTGCGCGATCGCGGCGGCGACGGCGTTGTGCGACTTCGGCTGGTTGGCGTAGCCGGGCGGCTTCTTGCCGTCGAGCAGGGTGTCCATCAGCACGCGCGTGCCGGAACCGGCATTGCGATTGACCATCAGCGCGGAGCCGTCGCCAAGGGCGGCAACAAGCGCGTCCTTGGCGCTGCGGCCCTCGAAGCGCGCATCGCCTGTGCGGAAGAGGATGCCCTGCATGCGCCGCCATCCGGGCACGAGCGCGAGGCCCGGCTGCACCAGGTGCACATTATAGTGTCCGGTCTTCGGGTCGACGAGGTGCACCGGCGCGATGTCGCATTCGCCGCGCGCGATCGCCGCCGCGCCGCCGAGGCTGCCGACCGCGAGCACGCGCGCCGAGAAGCCGTGTTCGATGACCGCGCCGATCACCGCATCGAGCGCGACGTCGTGGCTGCCCATGACGACGAGATCGGGCGCGTGCGCGGCGCTGCCGATCAGCGTGACGCGCGCGTCTTCGCCGGCTTCGAGCGCACTCGCGAGCGCGTCGATGGCGAGGAAGCCGTCGGCCTGCGAGAAGCTCGTCACCGCGCCGGAGCCCTTGCCGATCGGGAAGGCGACCGGGCCGCTGTCGCCCTGGATGAGCGAGACCAGCACGCATTCCTGGCGGCCGAGTTCCGAGGCGATGCGCACCGGCACGCGCGCTGTGATCTCCTCGGCCGCCTCGGGCGGCAGCCCGGCCCAGGCGCGGATGAGCGGCGCGACGAACGTGTGGAACGTGAAGATCGCCGAGGTCGGGAAGCCGGGCAGGACGACCACCGGCTTGCCCTGCGCGATGCCGAGGCAGAGCGGCTTGCCCGGCTTGAGCGCCACACCGTGCACGACGATGTCGCCAAGACGCGAGACGATGCTGTGCGAAAGATCGCCGGCGCCCTTCGACGTGCCGCCGGACAGCACGACCCTGTCGCAGGCGGCGAGCGCGGCGCGCACCGCCTTGTCCAATTTCGCTTCATCGTCGGGAAAAGCGCCGAAGGCGACGGGTTCGCCGCCCGCCTCGGTGATCGCAGCGGCGATGATCGCGCCGTTGCTGTCATAGACCTGCGCGGCTTTGAGAGTCGCGCCGGGCGCGGCGAGTTCATCGCCGGTCGACAGCACCGCGATCTTCGGCCGCCGCACAACATCGACCGCGCCGTGGCCGGCCGCGACCAGCATGCCGATCTCGCGCGAGCCGATGCGCGCGCCGCGGCGTAGCAGCGTTTCGCCGCGCGCAATGTCGGAGCCCGCATAGGAGACGAATTGACCGGGCGAGGCCGCGCGCCGCACCTCGATCGAAGGCGGGCCGTGCTCGACGAGCTCGGTGTGCTCGATCATGACGACGGCGTCGGCGCCGCGCGGGATGATGCCGCCGGTCGCCACGGCCGTAGCAGTCGAGCTGCCGACATCGAGCCGCGGTTCATGACCGCAGGCGATGACCTCTTCATTGAGACGCAACAGCTTCGGCCGCGCCTCGCTCGCGCCCAGCGTGTCGAGCGCGCGCACCGCGAAGCCGTCGACATTGGAGCGGTCGAAGGGCGGCGCGTCCGCGAGCGCGACGACATCGTGCGCCAGCACGCGGCCGAGCGAGTCTGCAATGCTCACGCGCTCCGCCGGCAGCGGCGTGCGCGCGATCCGTCGGCCGAAGCGGGCGCGCGCCTCCTCGGGCGACACCACTTCGAGAAACTGCTCCTGCCGCGCCGCCGCACGGATGCGCGCCAGCAGTTCCGTTTCGGCCCGCGTGCGCGCCTCGGTAGCCTCGGTCATGGCCAGGGCCATACCCGAACGGCCGCACCGGCGGAATAGCCTTCGCTTTCGGCCGGCACCAGCACGTAGCCGTCGGCGCGCGAGATTGCCGAGAGCGGCAGGTAGCGGCTCGCCAGGGGATCCGCGCCGCGGCCGTCGCGCGTCACGGGCACGAGCTCGGTCATGCCGACGGTCGAGGCGATCTTGCGCGTCAGCCGCACCGTGTCGACGACTTCGAGCGCCGGCTTCGCCGCCGCCAGCCGATCGAGCACGGGACGGCCGACGGTGAGCCACACGCTGAGCGCTGCGTCGAGACGGCCGGGCAGGAGGAGCACAGGGCGCTCGCCGGTAAAACCGAGGGCGACGGTCTCGCCGGGCGACAGCGCAAGGCCGTGCAACGCGACGCGCCCGTCGCGCCGCAGCGCCGAGACGCTCGAGTCGTTGCGGCCCGTGCCGGTACCGCCAATGCCGACGATCATGTCGGCGTCGCCGGCATTGAGTGCGTTGTCGAGGCTGCCGCTCTCGCGCAGCGACGCGCCGCGACGTTCCAGGTCCGCGCCGATGAGCTGCGCCGCCGCCGCGATCAAGGGTTCGTCGCGCATCGGCACCAGCCGCACGCGCGGCGTCCGCAGGCTCGCCGAAGCAAGTCCGAGCGCCGTGAACGCGGCGACGTCGGACAGCCGCAAACGTTCGCCGGCCCGGCGCAAGGCCTCGCCCACATGCGCGTCGCCGCCGACCGGCAATACGCCGTCGCCGGGAAAGACCGCGGCGAGCGCCTGCGCGCCCGCGGCCGTCACCTGCACGGAATCGAGCGGCGCGACGCTGTCCGTGCCCGCGGGCATCGGCTGGCCGGCTTCGATCCGCTCCGGCACGCGGGGCAGCGCGGTCGGCGAATAGCCGCCTGCGCCGAGCGTGTCGTCGGCGCTGATCGCCCAGCCGTCGGCGAGCGCAATCGACGTCTCCGGCCGCCGCGGCGCGGTGACGTCCTCGGCGAGAACGCGCCCGGCCGCCGGCTGGCCGCGGACCGGCGCAATCGGCTTCACCTGCGCCTCGATCAGGGCGAGGGCTTCGGCGAGCGGCGTCAGCCGCGTGATGGCCTGGGGATGCTGGGATGCCATGCGGAGAATATGACGGGGTTGACCTTCGCCCCAGTCTACCGCAACACCGCCCCGGCAGAAGCAGGCGAATGGAAGCGGCGATGGCGGAAAAAACGGTCAGTCTGCGCGGCCTGAAGTGCCCCCTGCCCGCCCTGCGCACCAAGAAGCTGCTGGCCGGCATGGCGAGCGGCGACACGCTCGTCATCGAATGCACCGACCCGCTGGCCGCGATCGACATCCCCAATCTGCTGCGCCAGACCGGGGACGCCCTGGAAGGAAAGGAGCAGGCCGACGGCCTGCTCACATTCCGGATCAGGAAGGCTTAGGCCCCCTCAATCCAGCGCGTGCATCCCTGCGTCCTTCGCGAGCTGCCGCGTGGCGTCGAAGTCCTCCTTGAAGAACTTGCCGAACTGCTCGACGCTCAGGTTCGCCGGCTCGACGCCGAGCTTGGCAAGCTTCGCTTTCACCTCGGGCGTTTCCAGCGCCTTCTGGACGACGTCATGCATCTTCTGCACGACGTCCTTCGGCGTGCCGGCCGGCACGGAGAGGCCGTTCCAGAACCGGAAGACCGCATCGGGATAGCCGGCCTCGGTAATCGACGGCACATTCGGGATCACCGCGACCCGCTTCGGCGCGCTCACCGCCAGCACCGTCAGCTTGTCGTTGTGCAGTGCCGATGACGCCGCGGCGAGCGGAATGAAATAGAAGTCGATGCGGCCCGCCATCACCTCGAGCAGCCCGCCCTCGCGAAACGGCACGTGGCGCACATCGATCTTGGCGGCGAGCCGGAAGCGCTCCGCCGCCATGTGTGATGAAGAACCGATGCCGGCGGACGCGAAGGTCAGCGTGCCCGGCTTTGCCTTCGCCGCAGCGACCAGATCGGCGACGGTCTTGAAGCCGCTCGCCTTCGACGCGACGAGGATGTTCGGCGACGTGCCGATGAGCACGACGTGCGTGAAATCCTTGATCGGATCGTAGGGCAGCTTGCTGTGCAGCACGCTCTCGGTCGCCATGGACGACGAAGAGGTCGCGACCGTGTAGCCGTCCGGCGCAGCCTTCGCGACCACGCCGAAGCCGACGCTGCCGCCGGCGCCGGTGCGGATCTCGACCACGAAAGGCTTGCCGGCGATCTGCGACGCCTGGTCAACAGCGACGCGCGTGACGGTGTCGGAAGCGCTGCCCGCCGGATAAGGGCTGATCACGCGCACCGGCCGCGTCGGCCAGTCCTCGGCGCGCGCCGCAGTGAGCGCGACAGCGATCAGGGCCGGCGCAAGGGCGAACCCGACCGCGCCGCGCGACAGTGACTTCATGAAATGACGTTGCATGTTTCCCACCTCAGTACACGGCAGTGCGTTTTCACCACGCCAAATTCGATTGGCTTGCCCGTATTGTTGCAGATTTTCGCGTTCGCGCCAGAGCGTCTGCGCGATTGCCGGCACGCCGTTCGCGCATTGCGATACCGTTCGCGGCATCACTCCAGATTGAAGCCCTGCCTGCGGACGAAGGCTCCGAAGTCGGCGCGCTGCGGCGTCGCGTACTGACGCGCCTTGTCCTCCGACCAGCCGTAGAAAGCGGCGGTGCCGAAGCGGCCGGGCTCGCGCTGGCGACGATAAGGCCGCGACGCGGCGCGGCGGCGGTCGTAGCCGTCGATTTTCGCCGCCAGCTCCGTCTCGTCATAGCGCTCCTCATGCACTGTCACCGACAGCGGCAGGCGCGGCGAGATCGCGCCCTCCTCGTCCGGCCAGCCGAGCGTCAGACCCGCCACCGGAACCACCTTGTCCGGCAGCGCGAACATGTCGGCGATCGTCTGCGCGTGATCGCGGATCATGCTGATCGGACAGCAACCGAGCCCGGCCGCTTCCGCCGCGTGCACGAAGCTCGCGAGCGTGATCGCCGCGTCGACCGTCGCGTTGAAGAACAGATCGAGATGATCGTTCGGGAACGGCTTGCCGCGCATCGCGGCGAGCCGGGGCGTGCGGCGGCCATTGCCGAGGAAGATGACGAACACGGGCGCGTCGACCAACCAAGGCATTTCAGGAAGCAGCGCGCCGATGGCATGGCGCTTTCCTTTGTCGCGAATAATCAGAATATCGCTCTGTTGAAGATCGCTCTTTGTCGGCGCAGATAGTGCGCAGGCGCACAGCAGCCGCACGAGATCGGGCGCGACGTCGCGCGTCTGGTACCGGCGGCACACACGATGCGCGGCCATCCCGGCCAGCGCCTCCCGCCCCGCCGGCGCCGCGTCCGCATGGAACTGCTCGCCGAAGCGCGCCGCGAGCGCCGTTTCGATGCGGTCAACGAGGTCAGACATGAAACTGCTCCCGAAATCGGATCGCGGCTTGCCACCCTGCCTCCGCGTGGGGGATGATAGGCCAACAAGAGCAAAGACAAGAATATCGTCCGGGAGGATCAGCATGGATTTCCGCAGGCATTTCTGCGTCTTGGCAGCGGCTACGGCCGTCCTTTTCGCGGCCGGAGCCACGTCCGGCGAGGCCGCGCCACGGGTCGTGCGCATCGCCAAGCAGTACGGCATCTCCTATCTGCCGCTGACCATCATGGAGCAGAAGAAGCTGCTCGAGGCGGAGGGCAAAAAGCAGGGCCTCGACCTCTCGACCGAATGGGTGCAGTTCACCGGCGGCCCGCCGATGAACGAGGCGATCCTCTCCGGCAATCTCGACTTCGCCTCCGGCGGCGTCGGCCCGCTGCTGACGATCTGGTCGCGCACGCAGAGCAACATCAAGGTCAAGGGCATCGCCGCGCTCAACTCGATGCCGCTCTACCTCAACACGATCAATCCGAACGTGAAGACCATCAAGGACTTCACGGAGAAGGACCGCATCGCGCTGCCGGCCGTGCGCGTCTCGATCCAGGCCGTCGTCTTGCAGATGGCGGCCGAGAAGGCGTTCGGCGCGGGCCAGGAGCACAAGCTCGACTCCCTCACCGTCTCGCTCAGCCATCCCGACGGGCTCGCGCAGATGATGAGCGGAAAGTCGGAGATCACCGGGCATTTCACCTCGGCGCCGTTCCAGTACCAGGAGCTCGAGGACAAGCGCGTCCACCGCGTGCTCAACAGCTACGACGTTCTCGGCGGTCCGCACACGTTCAACGTCGTGTGGGCGCAGTCCAAGCTCTATGACGGCGAGCCGAAGCTGGTGAAGGCCTTCCTCGCCGCGCTCGACGAGGCGATGAAGGACATCAAGGCCGATCCGCATGCGGCGGCCGAGCTGTGGGTGAAGGCCGACCGCTCGAAGCTGCCGGTCGCCGAAGCCGAGAAGATCATCCGCGATCCGGAGAACCAGTGGACCATGACGCCGCTGCGGACGATGGCCTTCGCGGACTACATGGCGCGCGTGAAGATGATCCCGCAGAAGCCGGCGAGCTGGAAAGACATGTTCATCGGCGACATCGCCAATCTGCCGGGAAGCTGAGGCAAGACGTGACGGCCGACATGAATACCCCGCTGCTCGCGGTCAACGGGGTCACGCTGCAATACAAGACGCCGCGTCACCTCGTGACGGCGACGTATCGCGTCGACTTCTCTGTGCATAAGGGCGACCGCTACGTCATCCTCGGCCCGTCGGGCTGCGGCAAGTCCACGCTGCTCAAGGCGGTCGGCGGCTTCATGAAGCCGGTCGAGGGCGCGATCCGCATTCGCGACAAGGACATCGTGCAGCCCGGCCCGGACCGCATGATGGTGTTCCAGGAATTCGAGCAATTGATGCCCTGGAAGACCGTGTACCAGAACGTGCTCTTCCCGATGAAGGTGACGCGCAAGTTCGGCCGCGCCGAAGCACAGGAGCGCGCCGAGGCCGCGATCGCAAAGGTCAACCTGGCCGATTTCCGCGACGTCTATCCGCACATGCTCTCGGGCGGCATGAAGATGCGCGTCGCCATCGCGCGCGCCATGGCGCTCGAGCCGGACATTCTGCTGATGGACGAGCCGTTCGCGGCGCTCGACGCGCTGACGCGACGCACGATGCAGCAGGAATTGCTGTCGCTGTGGGATCAGCTCCGCTTCACCGTGCTGTTCGTGACGCATTCGATCGAAGAGGCGATCATCGTCGGCTCGCGCATCCTCGTCCTGTCGCCGCATCCGGGGCGCGTGCGCGCCGAGCTCGACGCCGGCGGTCTCGACTTCAGCAATATCGACCGGCCCGAGTTCGGCATCCTGTCGAAGCGCATCCATGACCTCCTGTTCGCCGACGGCCGCGTCAAAGAGGCGGCGAGCGCATGAGCGTCGACGTGCATCATCCCGCCGCACCCGTGCGGCCCGAATTCGAGATCGAACCGGGCGAAGCGGTCACCGTCGGCGACGTCGAGCGTCCGCTGTCGCTTGCCGAGCGCATCGTCAACAATGAGAGCTTCCAGCGGCTGGCGATCCTCGTCGTTCTGATCGTCATCTGGGAAATCTACGCGCTCTGGCTCAACAACTCGCTGCTGTTCCCGACCTTCACCGAGACGGTGCAGACCTTCTGGCGCGACATCCGCAGCGGCGTGCTGATCAACCGCACCGCGACCTCGCTCCAGACGCTGGCGATCGGCTATGCGGCAGGGCTCGCCTGCGCCGCCGTGTTCACGACCTTCGCGGTGGCGAGCACCATCGGCACGCGCATCCTCTCGACGCTGACGGCGATGTTCAATCCGCTGCCGGCGATCGCGCTGCTGCCGCTGGCGCTGATCTGGTTCGGGCTCGGCACGCCCTCGCTGGTGTTCGTCATCATCCATTCGGTGCTGTGGGCCGTGGCGCTCAACACGCTGTCCGGCTTCCGCGCCGTGCCGGAGACGCTGCGCATGTCGGGCCGCAACATGGGGCTGAAGGGCGCGCGCTATGTCGGGCTGATCCTGATACCGGCTGCGTTCCCCTCGATCCTCTCCGGTCTCAAGATCGGCTGGGCTTTCGCCTGGCGAACCCTCGTGGCGGCCGAACTGGTGTTCGGCGTGTCGTCGCGCTCGGGCGGCATCGGCTGGTACATCTTCGAGGCGCGCAACGACCTCGATACCGCGACCGTGTTCTCGGGCCTGCTCGCCGTCATCCTGATCGGCCTCTTCGTCGAATCGGTCATCTTCCGTGCTATCGAGGC
>JBQCFB010000317.1:0-2176 GCA_051959715.1 Pseudolabrys sp. | reverse complement strand
CTCATCTGCGGCTGGATGATCCATTCCAAGGACGGCTCGCCGATGAAGATGGCGCCGCATCCGGCGCTCGCCGCGGCAACGGTGAACCATGTCGGCGACGCGGTCGCGGTGGTGATCGCCGAGACGCAGGCGCAGGGCCGCGATGCCGCGGAAAAAGTGAAGGTCGATTACGAGGTGCTGCCGGCCGTCACCGATCCGGCCAAGGCGAAGAGTGGGCCGCAGATCCACGAGGTCGCGCCCAAGAACACGATCTATGAATGGTCGCTCGGCGACGCCAAGGCGACGGAGGCAGCCTTCGCGTCGGCGCAGCACGTCACCAAGCTCGACATCGTGAACAACCGGCTGGCGCCGAATGCGATCGAGCCGCGCGCCGCGCTCGCCGAATACGATTCCGGCACCGATCATCTGACCTTGTGGAACACGTCGCAGAACCCGCACGTGGCCCGCCTCGTCATCTCCGCGTTCGTCGGCATCGCGCCCGAGCACAAATTGCGCGTCATCGCGCCGGACGTCGGCGGCGGCTTCGGCTCGAAGATCTTCATCTATCCGGAAGAAGTCGTCTGCCTGTGGGCGGCCCGCAAGGTGCAGCGTCCGGTCAAGTGGGTGGCGGAGCGCACGGAGTCGTTCGTCACCGACGCGCACGGGCGCGACCACGTCACGCATGCCGAGCTCGCGCTCGATCTCAACGGCAAGATCCTCGGACTGCGTGCGCGCACCGTCGCCAATCTCGGCGCCTACATGTCGACGTTCTCCTCGTCGGTGCCGACCTATCTCTACGCGACGCTGCTGTCGGGCCAATACGACATTCCGCAGATCTACTGCGAGGTCGACGCGGTCTATACCAACACCGTGCCGGTCGACGCCTATCGCGGCGCGGGGCGTCCCGAGGCGACTTTCGTCGTCGAGCGCCTCGTCGAAGTCGCGGCGCGCGAGATGGGCCTCGATCCGGCCGACCTGCGCAAGCGCAATTTCATCAAGTCGTTCCCGCACCAGACGCCGGTGATCATGGCCTATGACGCGGGCGATTATAACGCCTCGCTGAAGAAGGCGATGGAGCTCGCCGACGTGAAGAGCTTCGGCAAGCGCAAGCGCGAGAGCGCGCGCAACGGCAAGCTCCGCGGTATCGGCTATTCGACCTATATCGAGGCCTGCGGCATCGCGCCGTCGCAGGCGGTCGGCTCGCTCGGCGCCGGCGTCGGCCTGTGGGAGTCGGCGGAAGTTCGCGTCAATCCGACCGGCACGGTCGAGGTGCTGACCGGCTCGCACGCGCACGGGCAGGGGCACGAGACCACCTTCGCGCAACTCGTCTCGGAGCGGCTCGGCATCCCGTTCGACAACGTGTCGATCGTGCACGGCGACACCGACAAGGTGCAGTTCGGCATGGGCACCTACGGCTCGCGCTCCGGCGCCGTCGGCATGTCGGCGATCGTCAAGGCGCTCGACAAGATCGAGGCCAAGGCCAAGAAGGTCGCCGCGCACATGCTCGAGGCGGCCGAAGGCGACATCGAGTTCAAAGACGGCAAGTTCACGGTGGCAGGCACCGACAAGTCGGCCGCGTTCGGCGACGTCGCGCTCAACGCCTACATCGCGCACAAGTTCTCCGGCCAGGAGTTGGAGCCCGGCCTGAAGGAGACGTGCTTCTACGATCCGACGAACTTCACGTTCCCGGCCGGCTGCCACATCTGCGAGGTCGAGGTCGACCGCGACACCGGCAAGGCCGAGATCGTCAACTGGACCGCGGTGGACGACTTCGGCACCGTCATCAATCCGATGATCGTCGAGGGCCAGGTGCACGGCGGCATCGCGCAGGGCGTGGGCCAGGCGCTGCTCGAAGGCGTCGTCTACGACAAGGACGGCCAACTCGTGTCCGGCTCGTTCATGGATTACGCGATGCCGCACGCGCACGACCTGCCGTCGTTCAAGGTCGAGACCACCATGACCAAGGCGCCGTCCAATCCGCTCGGCATCAAGGGCTGCGGCGAGGCGGGCGCCATTGCCGCGCCGGCGGCGGTCATCAATGCCATCACCGATGCAGTCGGCAGCGAAAGCGTGCCGATGCCGGCCACCGCCAATGCGGTCTGGTCGGTGTTGCAGAAGACTACGCCGCGTCAGGCGGCCTGAAGGATTTACGGGAGACCACAATGTACAATTTCACGTTCCATCGTCCGACCACGGT
>JBQCFB010000316.1:0-3664 GCA_051959715.1 Pseudolabrys sp. | reverse complement strand
GCCGTGTAGCCGGACAGGAAATGATACATCGCCTGCTCGGGCGTGAGCTTGGCGATCGGCGGCATGACGCCGTAGGCGTCGGCGGTCAGGAAGATGATGTTCTTCGGATGACCGGCGCGGCCCGAGCGCGAGGCGTTCGGGATGAAGTCGAGCGGATAGGCCGAGCGGGTGTTCTCGGTCTTGGAGCCGTCGTCATAGTCCGGCACGCGCGTGACCGGATCGTACACGACGTTTTCCAGCACAGCGCCGAAGCGGTTGGTGGCGTCCCAGATCATCGGCTCGGCTTCCTGGCTGAGCTTGATGGTCTTGGCGTAGCAGCCGCCCTCGAAATTGAAGATGCCGTCCGGGCCCCAGCCGTGCTCGTCGTCGCCGATGAGCGTGCGGGTCGGGTCGGCCGACAATGTCGTCTTGCCGGTGCCGGACAGGCCGAAGAACAGCGCGGAGTCGCCGGCGTCGCCGACGGTGGCCGAGCAGTGCATCGGCACGACGTTCTTCGCCGGCAGATAGAAGTTGAGAGTGGTGAACACCGACTTCTTCATCTCGCCCGCATAGGACGAGCCGCAGATGAGGACAATCTTGCGGGTGAAGTCGATCGCCACCATCGTGTCGGAGCCTTCACGGCCGCCATGGCGCGCGGCCACCGGCTTGAACGACGGCAGGTCGACGATGGTCAGCTCCGGCACGAAGCCGGCAAGTTCCTTGATCTCCGGACGGATCAGGAGCTGGCGGATGAACAGCGAGTGCCAGGCATATTCGGTGAAGACGCGCACCTTGATGCGGTTGGTGTGGTCGGCGCCGCCATAGAGGTCCTGCGCGAACAGCGTCTTGCCTTCGACGTGCTTGATGAAGTCACCGAGCAGCACATCGAAGTGCTCCTTCGACAGCTTGCGGTTACCGTCCCACCAGACCGAGTCCTTCGTCAGGTCGTCGACGACGGTGTGCTTGTCCTTCGGCGAGCGGCCGGTGTGGTGGCCGGTAAACGCGGACAACGCGCCGCCCGCGACGATCGAGGCCTCGCCGTTCGTGATGGCGTGCTCGTAGAGCGGCGCCTCGGTCAAATTCCAATTCACGCCGCTCAGCTTCTTGAAGCCGAATTTATCGGCGCCGTACGCCGCGTTTCGTACGCCCGTCTCTTTCACTCTTGACCTCCCAGAAACTCAAAGCCGCGCCGCCTGGCGGCGGCAGTCCCCGCTGCACCGCGTCACGCGATGCCATCGGCTATAAAACGCAAGTATAGCCCGGTGTTCCGAGCGGCGCGACCATAGTCACGAACATTCGGAAAGCCAAGCGTTGTGCCATGCAGCACGCGCAGGCTTCATTGCGCCGCATCAATGCTTGAACTGATGCATCACCGCGCGGGTGATATGTCAGCCGGTAACCATGTCCTCGACGAGCCCCTGGCGCACGAGCCAGTCCTGGATCAGCGCGGCGATCTCGGCATTGTTGCGGTCCATCATCATCATGTGCGAGTTGCCGCGGATACCGACAGTGGGCAGATCGACGACATCGGCCCGGCCCCCGGCCGCGCGCACGGCCGCGGCGAAATCGACACCGAACTGCCGCATCTTCGGCCAGCGCGGGCTGCGGTCGATGAAATCGCCGTACACCATCAGGATCGGGATGTCCGTAAACCGCCCCGCCTGCGCGGCGTCGCCGGCAACCGCGGGTTCGATGGCGACGATGGCCTTTACTTTTTCAGGCCTTGTTTGCGCAATCGGAAAACCGAAGCCGCCCGCCTGGCTGTGAAATAACAGAACGGCCGGACCGATCTTGTCGACCAGCGCGGTGTAGGCGGCCATGATTGCCACATCCGTACCCGTCCACCGCGGCACAAACTGCCGCGCGAAATTCTCGTAGGCCTCGACCGGGAACTGGCTGTCCGGGATCCGCTTCAACGCCGCGGAATCGTTGGACCACACCTCGCCGAGCCGGTGGCGCGAGAACGCGTCCTGCATCGAGACGACATGCGGCTCTTCCGGCCAGATGTCGCGCGCCGCGAATCCGGAACGTCCGCGCTCGACCGCGTCGGAGTTGTAGACGTCCCAGCCGTTGCGCAGGAACCAGGTGAGCCAGCCGTCTCGGCCGTCCGGCGTCGTCTCATAGGTGACGCCAGACAAGCCGCCGCCATGCCACATCAGCAGCGGGAACCGGCCCGTGCGGCGCTCGGGCAGGAAGTACTGCACGTACATGGCCTCGACGAGGTAGTGCCCGTTCGGATCGACGCGCGCCGGCATGCCGCCGCGGCTGAACACCATCTCCTTCTCCGGCTTGCCGGCGATCTCGACGATCCGTCCGCCGATGTGGAAGGAGCCCATGCCGCGCAGCGTCAGCGGCGCACTCATGTTGCGCGCGCCTGCTCGGCCAGTTGCTTCAGCACCGCACGCAACGGACCCGGCCCGGTGACGCGTTGCGGGAACGGCAGCCACAGGGCCGTGCCGCCCGATTGCAATTCCATGCCTTCCGGCGCAATGCCGACGCAGCGCCATGCGCCGTCGGCGGCTTTCAAGAGCCTTGTCGCGTAGAGCCGGCACGCCTCCGTGTGATCGGTGTTCATGTGCGCGATCGCGCCGTCTTCGGCGTCGGCCAGGTCCCCGGCATCCGCGAAATCGCTCAGCACGTCGACCGCGGTCAGATCGGCGGCGCGGGCGAAGCCGCCATTGAGATGGGCCGAGGCGACGTCCATGCGCCAGAAGCCGAAATCGGGGAAGCCGGCGTAAAGCTCGGATTTCGGATGGCGCAACAGGAACCGACAGCGCAGGAGCGCGTCGTCACGATGCTCGCGCCCGATGCGGCGAAAGCGGCCCAGCACCGTCAGCCGCGGATGCGCCAAAGCGTCGCCCTTCCCCGTCTCCGCAATGAGCAGCGAGGCGCGGCCGTCGATCTCGATATTGGCCGTATGGGTGGCGAGGCGGGAGACGAGGATGAACGGGGCGCCGTCGCGGTCCGTTGCGACGTTGACCAGCGAGGCGAAGGGATGGCCGGTGTTACGATCAAGGGTCGCGAGAGTGGCGGTGCGGCCGGAGCGCAGCAAAGTGCGCGCAACATCCCTCGGCGCGAAATCGGGCGGCTGCGGCGCCCCCTCGGGCGTCCGGCCGGGCATGGTCCCGGGCAGCGGGGTATCCGGCGGGGTCATCGTGTCCTCGATCGGCGTCGCGCGGGCGCGTGTTTCGGCAACGGTTCCAGACCGTTACCGCGATGGGCCCTGGCCGTAATCCGATGCCGGGCCTCCCTTGAAATCCCTACTGAATCACATACTTGTTGCAAAGAGGTCACATTTGCGCCCCTGTTGGGCGGTCAAAGCGGAACGGGACTTTAGCCAGGAAGGGGCTCCTCTTGCCGACAATTGCTCTCGTCGACGACGACCGCAACATCCTGACGTCCGTGTCGATGGCTCTCGAATCCGAGGGCTACCGCATCATGACTTATACCGATGGCGCTTCCGCCCTCGACGGTTTCAAGACGTCTCCGCCGGATCTTGCCATCCTCGACATCAAGATGCCGCGCATGGACGGCATGGAGACGGTGCGCCGCCTGCGCCAGAAGACCGACATCCCCGTCATCTTCCTCACGTCCAAGGACGAGGAGATCGACGAACTGTTCGGCCTCAAGATGGGCGCAGACGATTTCATCCGCAAACCGTTCTCGCAGCGGCTCCTGGTCGAGC
>JBQCFB010000315.1:0-48793 GCA_051959715.1 Pseudolabrys sp. | reverse complement strand
ATACCAGATGCTCGAGCTGCTCTCCCTGCGCAAAGGGACGACGCTCACCAAGGAGATGTTCCTCAATCATCTCTACGGCGGCATGGACGAGCCGGAGCTCAAGATCATCGACGTGTTCATCTGCAAGCTGCGCAAGAAGCTTGCGAACGCGTCGTCGGGCAAAAACTACATCGAGACCGTCTGGGGCCGCGGCTACGTGCTGCGCGAGCCGGGCGAGGCCGACGAGAGGATCCCGGCGTAATCGCTGCCGACGCGGCGCGAATGCCGCGCAGACTAAACGTTCAGGATTTCCCTGCGTTGCGTCTGCGTACATCTTGAGCCTTCGGGCTCTCTCCTCCCAACTTGAACCCCGGGCCTCTCGCCCGGGGTTTTTTAATTCTGCTTTTCTCGAGAGTCGCCCGCCGCCACTTTTCCGTGCATTTTGCGCGGAACTCGTCGTCGGAACCAAAAGTAGGGTTCCAGGATTGGTCAGGCTCCAAGTCGCCCGCTTCGGCGATTTCCTCAACAACCTTGGAGCGACCGATGAAGACGAAGATTCTCGCCGCGGCCACTCTGGCCGCGATCATTGCGCTGCCGGTGGCGGCGCAGGCGCAGGGCACCGTGCGTGGCGCCGCGGAAGGCGCGGACGCTGGCGCGCATGCGGCCGGACCGGTTGGCGCGGTCGTGGGCGGCACGGTTGGCGCCGTTGCCGGCACCGTCGGCGGCATCCTGGGCGTCGACGATCGACCGCGCTTCCGCGAATACGTCGTGCACGAGCGCGTGCCGTCCTACACCTATCGCGAGCCGGTGCATGTCGGCGTCGTGCTGCCGCAGGAAGGCGTGACCTATTACGAGGTGCCCGAGCGCTTCCACGTGCGCCAAGGCTATCGCTACACGGTCATCAACGGCCATCCGGTGCTGGTCGAGCCGTCGACCCGCCGCGTCGTCGAGGTGATCGAGTAAGCCTCACGCAAATTCGACGTGACGAGGCCCCGGACGCGCGTGCCCGGGGCCTTTGTCGTTCGGGAGTGCGACGATAGCCGCCGCGTATCGCCGCCGGAGCCAACCGGCATTGGCCGCGGCAGCCCGCAGCGGGTTGGATGGCACATCCGCCCTCCAGGCATCGGTGCTTGCCATGTCCCTCACCCTCGTCGCCTCAAGGCCCATCGCACTCAGCGCCCCATGGGCGCACGACATTCGCAATGCGCTGGCAGTCGCCAGCCTGCATCTGGAAACGCTCGAGCGCCTTGCCGGCGCGTCCGGACGCAAAGCCGCGAGCGCGGCGCAGGCGACGCTTCGGCGTGCCGCGGGGCTGTGCAATGCCTCGCTCGACGAGCCAGGCGCGTTAGAACCCCGCCGCCGCACCGTCGATCTGATGCCGGTGCTGCGCGAGATTTGCGCGCAACTGGGCGCTCTGGCGCCGCCGAAGCTCAAGATCCGCATTCCGAGCGAGACGCATTGCCTCGTCACCGGCGACGTCACCGATCTCTATCGCGCGCTCTTCAACCTCCTGCAGAACGCGGTCACGGCTGCGCGCCACGGCGCGGTGATGCATGAAATCCGCATCGACATCGTGCGCGACGAGGCGATCGTCGTCGTCACCATTGCCGACGATGGGCCCGGGCTGCCGGCGGGCGTGCGCCGCAACTTGTTTCGCCGCGGCACGCGCTCTGCGTCCGGCGGCAGCGGCTTCGGCATCGCCATCGCGCGCGAACTCGCCGAGCGCAACGGCGCGCGGCTCACCCTCGATCAGGCGGCACCCGGCACACGCTATCGGCTGGAATTGGCAGCGGCGCCGCGCGTGGCGCAAAAATTCGCCGCAGCGGTCTGAAGCAGCGTCGTAACGGGTCGATCAGACCTTGGCGGCGAAGCGTGTGACGTTGCCGCCCAGCGCCTGAGCGCGGCGCGCGGGCGTGGCCGGCATATAGAGGCCGCGCCTGTCCGGCACGGGGCCGAAGCAGTCGGTGAGACCGACGACTGTCTCCGCGGCGCCGAGGGTCAGATAGCCGTCCTCCGGCATCTGCCGCGCAATGCGCTCGAGCACGCCGATCTTCGTCGGCTGGTCGAAATAGATGAGCACGTTGCGGCAGAAGACGATGTCGAATTGCCCGAGCGGCGAGAAGTCGTTGAGCAGGTTGAGCGTGCGGAACTGCACCATGTTGCGCAGCTCAGGCGCGATCTCCCAGGCCTCGCCGCTCTTGCTGAAATATTTCACCAGCAACTGGATCGGCAGGCCGCGCTGCACCTCGAACTGCGAATAGAGCCCCGCCTTGGCGCGCTCGATCACGTCCGCCGACAGGTCGGTCGCCATGATGTCGATACGGAAGCCGTTGAGCTGGGCGCCGAGGCCCTTGAGCATCATGGCGATCGAATAAGGCTCCTGCCCGCTCGCCGCCGCCGTGCACCAGATGCGGAGGCGCTTCTCGCGGGCGCGCGCCGCAACGAGCGCCGGAACGACCGTGTCGCGCAGGTGATCGAACGGAACACGATCGCGGAAGAAGAAGGTCTCGTTGGTCGTCATCGCCTCGGTGACGGCGATGGCAAGCGCGGTCGAACCCGGCTGCCGCAGGCGCTGCGCCAGTTCGCCGAGCGAGGTCATGCCGTGCCGCCGCGCGAGCGGCAGAAGCCGGCTTTCGAGCAGGTAGTCCTTCTCCGCCGACAGGACGAGGCCGGAGCGGTCCTTCAGGAGGCGCCGCAGATAATCGAAGTCGTGCGGCGTCATGCGCGCTCTCCCGTGAACATACGGGTGAGGCGCGAGCCGATCTCGGGGAGCGGCAGCACCGCCGAGCACAGGCCGGCATGAGCGACCTGGCCAGGCATGCCCCAGACGACACTCGTCGCTTCGTCCTGGGCGATGACATGACCGCCGGCAGCGACCAAGTCCTTCGCACCGGAAAGACCATCGGCGCCCATGCCGGTGAGCACCAGCGCCAGTGCCTTGCTGCCCCAGATGGTGGCGGCGGAGGAGAACAAGGGATCGACCGACGGTTTGCAGAAATTGATGTGCGGCCCGTCGTCGATGGCAATGACTGTTGCGCCGTCGCGCGTCGCCACACGCATGTGATGGCCGCCCGGCGCGATATAGACCGTGCCGGCCACGACCGGCTCGCCATCGACGGCCTCGCGCACCGGCGCCTTGACCGAGCGTGACAGGTGCTCCGCCAGGATCGCCGTGAAAGTCGGCGGCATGTGCTGGGTGATCAGCACCGGAGCCCGCGAAATGAGTGCACTCGCGTGCGACAGAACCGCGTCGAGTGCCTGCGGTCCGCCGGTCGAAGAGCCGATCAGGAGGACGCGCGGCGGCGTCAGCGGCATCGGCCGCAGCACGACCGGCTGATGCGGCCGCACCGGCCGCGGCAGATGCGCCGTGGCGGCGAGGCGTGGCCGGCGCGCCCGCGGGCCGAGCGCCCGGATCTTCTCGATCAGTTCGCGGCGGAAATTGTCGGACGAGCCGGCGTCGTGCGGCGTCGACGGCTTCGGCACGTAGTCGGCGGCGCCGAGCGACAGCGCCTTCAGGCTGATCTCGGCGTTCCGCCGCGTGACCGTCGACGCCATGATGACGACGAGGTCTCGCTTCGTGGCGAGCAGCAGCGGCACGGCCGAAATGCCGTCGAGCTCGGGCATCTCGACGTCGAGGACGACCACATCCGGATCGGCGCGGTCGATCTCGTCGAGCGCATCGCGGCCGGTGCGCACCAGCGCGACGACATCGAGATCAGGCTCCGCCGTCACCCAGCGCGCAATGAGTCCGCGCACGACGGCGGCGTCGTCGACGATCATCACGCGCAGGCGCTTGCGCGCGGCGGCGTCGGGCTGCGTCGTTGCAGCGAGTGCGGTCATCGGTCGCCCTGTCCCGGTTCTTCTAGATCAGGCCGACTTCCTGGAATTTCGCCTCGACGATCTCGCGATCGAACGGCTTCATGATGTATTCATTGGCGCCGGCGTGCAGCGCGCGCGCAATATGCGCGACGTCGTTCTCGGTCGTGCAGAAGACGACCTTCGGGCCGTCGCCGCCGGGCAGGCGCCGCAGCGAGCGCAGGAACTCGTAGCCGTCCATCTTCGGCATATTCCAGTCGAGCAGGATGGCCTCGGGCAGGCCGCGCCGGCAGACATCGAGTGCCTGCTCGCCGTCCTCGGCTTCCTGAATCTGGAAATCCAGCCCCTCGAGGATGCGCCGCGCCACCTTTCGGATGACGCTGGAGTCGTCAACGATCAAACAGGTTTTCATCTCGTGTCCTCGTCACAGTCCTTGTGCGGTCACGCCGCCATCGATTCCACGCCGATGTCGAGCACGCGGTCGACATCGAGCACCATGAGCAGCCGTTCGTTGAGACGATGAATGCCGATCGACACGCGCGCGAGGCGCGGGTCGAGGTTCACCGGATTGGGTTCGCGCGAATCCTCGTCGAGCTTGAGCACTTCGCCGATCGCGTCGATCAGGAGACCGTAGGATTCGCCGCGCGACTCGACGCCGATGGCGAGCGTCGCCTTGCCGATACCGCCCGCCAGCCCGAGCCGGCGGCGCATGTCGATCAGGGTGACGATGCGGCCGCGCAGATTGAGCACGCCGGCGATCTCAGGCGGCGCCAGCGGCACGCGCGTCGGGCCTTCCGGAATGAACACGTCCTGGACGCGCAGGATCGGCATGCCGATCAGCTCGCCGCCGATCTCGGCCGTGACGTATTCGCGCAGGGTGCCTGTCTCGCTCATGCGGCCTGCCCGAATTCGCTTTGTTCCTTCAGCGCCGCAATCAGGCCCTGACGATCGAACTTGGCGACGTAGTCGTGGAAGCCGACCTCGCGTCCGCGCGCGATCGCCTCGGCCGAGACGATGGAGGACAGGCCGATGACCGGCACCTCGGCGCCGCGCGGATGCTTGCGCAGCGCCTGCGTCAGCGCAAAGCCGTCCATCTCCGGCATTTCGATATCGGTGATGACGATGTCGACCGTGGCGCCGCCGTCGAGATGCGCCAGCGCCTCGGCGCCGGAACCGGCTGTGGTCACGTCGAAGCCGGCGGCCTGGAGCACCGGCGCCAGCATGTTGCGGAAGAACGGCGAGTCGTCGACCAGCAGCACGGCGCGGCGACGCGGCGCGACCTTCTGCTCCTTGCGGCGGAACCAGTCTTCGAAGGCGAGCGGCAGGAAGTGGCCGATATCGACGATCTCGGTGGCGTGGCCCTTGACGATGGCCGAGCCGAGCAGGCCTTCGCCGCCGCCGGTGACCTCGATGTCGAGCCGGTCTTCCACAATGTCGACGATCTCGTCGACGACCAGCGCCATCGATCGCGATCCGTCGGAGAAGACGAGCAGCGGCTGCGCGCCCTCGCTGCGGACGGTGACGCTGGGGTTCATGCGCACCAGCGGCATGAGCTGGCCGCGATACTGGATCATGTGGCGGCCATTGGAGAGCTCGATCTTGCGCGCGTCGATCTCCTCGAGGCGGGTGACGAGCGACAGCGGCACGGCCTTCGGCTGCGACGAGCCGGCGCGGAAAAGGAGAAGCGAGGTCGACTGCTCGACCTCGGCGACAGCTTCGGTCTCGGCCGCGGCGACCTGCAGCTGCGCGGCCGCAGTGGTGCCGAGCGCCTGCGCGATGCCGTTCGGGTCGATGATCATGATCACCGAACCGTCGCCGAGGATGGTGTTGCCGCAGAACAGCGCGATGTGCCGCAGCTTGCTGGACATCGGCTTCACGACGATTTCTTCGGTGTGGAAGACCGCGTCGACGACGATGCCGAAGGTCTGCGGGCCGACCTGCGTGACGACGATGAAGCCTTGCTCGACGCTCTCCGGCGCAGCCGGCGTGATGCCGAGCAGGCGGCTCAGCCGCGCGACCGGCAGCAGCTTGTCGCGGAGCCTGAGCACCGCGGTGTCCTTGATGCGCTCGATGCGGTGATCGCTGCCGCCGTGCGCGCGCACGAGCTCGATCACGGCGAGCTGCGGAATGGCGAAACGGTCGCCGGCGGATTCGACGATCAACGCCGAGACGATGGCAAGCGTCAGCGGGATCTTCACCGTGAAGCTGACGCCGACGCCGGGCACCGAGCGCACGTCGATCGTACCGCCGATCTGGTCGATATTGGTGCGCACGACGTCCATGCCGACGCCGCGGCCGGAAATGCTGGTCACTTCGGACGCGGTCGAGAAGCCGGGCGCGAAGATGAATTTGTGGATCTGGGCTTCCGTGAGCTTTTCAAGCTCGGCCTCATTGGCCAACCCTTGCGCGAGCGCCTTCGTCTTGATGCGCTCGGTGTTGAGCCCGCGGCCGTCGTCCGCGATCTGGATGACGATGAAGCCGCCTTCATGCCAGGCCGACAGGCGAATATGGCCCCGCTCGGGCTTGCCGGCGGCGCGGCGCTCTTCCGGCGACTCCAGCCCGTGGTCGGCGGAGTTGCGCAGCATGTGCGTGAGCGGATCCTTGATCAGGTCGAGCACCTGACGGTCGAGCTCGGTCTCGGCGCCCTGCATTTCCAGGTCGATATGCTTGCCGAGCTCCTGCGACAGGTCGCGCACGATGCGCGGCAGCTTCTGCCAGGCATTGCCGATCGGCTGCATCCGCGTCTTCATCACGCCTTCCTGCAATTCGGCGGTGACGTTCGACAGGCGTTGCAGCGGTGTCTTGAATTCGGATTCCTCGTGGCGGCGGCCGATCTCGAGGAGCTGGTTGCGCGTCAGCACCAGTTCCGAGACCATGGTCATCAGCTTTTCGAGCGTATCGACCGTCACGCGGATCGACTGGTTGCCGTTGCGCTCGGCATCTTCCCTGGCCACTTCGGCAAGCGGCGACTTGGCGCGGCGCTGCGGCGCGTCGACCGGTGTTGCGCGGAACGCGCGCTCGAGGTCGTCGAGCGAATCTTCGCCGGGCAGAAGCGGTCGCTCGAGCACCTGCTCGACCAGCGTGCCAATGGTCTGCTGCGGCGGGGCTGTCTGCTGCTTCTTCGGATCGAGCGACGCGGCCATGCCGGTCAGCCCGGAAATGAGATCGTCGTCGGCGCCGTCCGGCTCGCGCTGCTCGTTCTCGAGCGACTCCAGGATCTGCTTGATGCGATCGATGCTGGCGAGGATCAGCGTCACGGCGTCGGTGGTCGCCGGCACGCCGTCGCGGAAGCGGCCCATCAGCGCTTCGGCGGCATGCGCGAGCGCCTCGAGCCGCGGCAGGCCGAGGAAGCCGCAGGTACCCTTGATGGTGTGAACGAGGCGGAAGACGTTGTTGATGATGGTGGCGTTGCCAGGCTCACGCTCGAAACGCACGAGTTCGACGTCGACCACGTCGAGACTCTCGTTCGTCTCGGTCACGAACTCCCGCAACAGGTCGTCCATTGAGAAACGCCTTTACCGGCGAGCGCTTGCCCGCCCCCACGCCGTCCATCGGAGCGAGGCCAGTCTGGCCGGTA
Source organism: Pseudolabrys sp. (assembly GCA_051959715.1). GTDB lineage: Bacteria > Pseudomonadota > Alphaproteobacteria > Rhizobiales > Xanthobacteraceae > Pseudolabrys. The sequence goes on along the minus strand of JBQCFB010000315.1, from coordinate 41,421 downwards.
ACGGTTTAATTTTGGTTGCGGATTACCCGCCTGACCGATCGCGTTAAGCGTTCGTTAACCCGCCTAGCGCGCGGCGATCACCGCGGCCTCGCCGTCCATGGCGGCGGACGCGGTCAAGCCGCAGGCGCGCGCCAGGAGGCCGGCATAGAACGGCTGGATGCGGTGGGCGTCGACACCCTCCTCGCCGATCTGGCCCGACATCAGGGCGGCATTCGGCGGCACCTTGGCGTTAGTGCCGGTGGCGGTGACCGTAAAACCCATGCTCTCGCCCTCGCCGACCGGCGCGACCGACAGCTTGCCGCCGCGCGGGATGCCCTGCTGCGCGATCAGCAGCATATTGAGCAGGAGCTTGACCCGGTTCTTCGGCATGAGAAGCCGCGGCAGAGTCCATTCGATCTTGGTCTTCTCGTCCTCGAGGAACCCGCGCGCGACCTTTTCGGCGTCGCCGGTGTCGATCTGCGCGCCGGCCGACCCCGCCGCGCCGAAGGCGATGCGGCAGAACTGGAGCTTTGCCGAAGCCGTGCCGGCGCTCTTCTTGATCAGGTCGAGCGCAAACTCCTTGGTCTCCTCGTCCTTGGATTCGGCCAGGACTTCGAGCCCGTTGACGATGGCGCCGACCGGGCTGATCAGGTCGTGGCAGACGCGGGAGCAGAGGAGTGCGGCAAGGTCGAGCGCTTCGATTTGCTTGTCCGACATGTCATTTTCTCCCGCTGGGCTTGCGCTGGACCGCGAAACAGGCGAATCGACGCCTCCCGAGGCCATCACGGCCATACACCGCAGCCGCCGCACGCGCCAAGCACCTAACGGATCGTCATGACGACCCATAAGGCCGCACCCGAAATTACGCCGGACATCGCGCTGACGCTGCTCGACGGGCTGACGGCGATCGTCGCGCGCGCCGCGGCGGTGACGATGGTGAAGCCGGGGACCGAGGTGGAGCGCCGCATCAAGCCCGACCAGTCGCCGGTGACGGCCGCCGACGAGGCGTCGGAGGCGGTGATCCTGGAGGGGCTCGCGCGGCTGATCCCGGGACTGGCGGTGGTCGCCGAGGAGAGCATCAGCCGGGGGGCGGGGGCGCAGGTCGACAAAAGCGTCGCCATCGTCGACCCTCTCGACGGCACCACGGAGTTCATCGCCGGCCGCGACGAATTCACCGTCAACCTCGCCATCGCCACGCGCGGCGTGCCGGTCGCCGGCCTGATCGCCGCGCCGGCGCAAGGCATCCTGTGGCGCGGCGTCCCCGGCCACGGCGCCGAGCGGCTGACAATGCGGTGGAGCGACGGCGCGGTGCGCGAACGTGGGCCCATCCGCACCCGGCCGGCGCCGGACAGGCTCGTCGTCGCGGTCTCGCGCAGCCACATGGACAAGGAGAGCGAGGCCTGGCTCCGCCGCTTTCCGGCAATCGAGCGCTACGCCTGCGGCTCGTCGGTGAAATTCTGCCACATCGCCGAGGGCAGAGCCGACCTCTATCCGCGGCTCGGGCCGACCAGCGAATGGGACATCGCCGCCGGCTGCGCCATCCTCGATGCCGCGGGCGGCCTCGTCACCGATCCGGACGGCGGGCCCTTGCGCTTCGGCTCGGGCGGCAAATTCCTGGTGCCCGGTTTCATCGCCTGGGGCGACCGTACCCGGGCCGGGCGCCGCTGACCTCAGCGCCCGATGGTGCGCAAAACCTCGGGCCAGTTCCGCTCGGCGACCTCGAGCACGCGGCCCGGCGCCGCGACGAAGGCCGCACGGTCGGCGTCGCTATAGAAGAGATAGAGCCGGTCGCCGGCGATCGCCCAGAACTGCGGATTGCCCTCGACCGAACGGTTGCGCGTGATCGCGACCGGGTCGTAGCCGCCGAAGCGCGGCGTATAGGTCTCCGGATGGTCGCGGAAGGCGTCGCGATTGCCGGTGTTACGGAAGCGCCAGACGGCGCCGTCGTGGCTCATTTCGAGATCGGCCCGGCCGGGTTGCGGCGCGTGATCGGTGAAGTAGGCGACCGGATCGTAGCCGGAGAGGGCAAGGCCGGTCGCCCGGTTGACCACCAGGGGATCGGCCGACGCCGGGGCAGCCGCCAGCAGAGCCGAAAGCGCCGCCACGGCCCAAAAACCCGCCTTTTCCGGCTGCCGTGCTGCGGTCATAGTCGGTAGCGACATTGGGACGATTCGGGGCTGCTCGCTCGAGCGCCGACCCTAGGGCGCCCGGCGTGTTCATCCGGTTAAAGGGTTTCCCACCTTCATGGAGTCTTCGATGCGCGCGACCTTGCGGCTGGCGGCAATGAGCCTGTGCCTCGTCAGTCTCGGCTCCGGCTTTGCTTCTGCCCAGGGCGCCCCGCCGCAACCGCAGCCGCAATACGTGCCGCCGCCGCAGCAGCCCTATTCGCCGCCTCCGCAGCAGCAATATTCGCCGCCGCCGCAGCAGTACTCCCAGCCGCAGCAGGTTCCCGGCCCGCCGCCGCAACGGCACAGCCGCGACACCTTCCGGCCGGAAGAGATCGTGCGCGAAGGCCACAAGTTCTTCGGCACCGTGTCGCGCGGCCTCGCGCAGGTCGTCGAGAAGGCGGTCAGCCGCTGGGGCGAGCCGAACGGCTACATTCTCGGCCAGGAAGGCTCCGGCGCTTTCGTGGTCGGGCTGCGTTACGGCGACGGCAAGCTCTACACGCGCAACGCCGGCGACCGCCGCGTGTTCTGGGAAGGCCCGTCGGTCGGCTTCGACACCGGCGGCGAAGGCGCCCGCACGATGATGCTCGTGTACAACCTGCCCGCGACGGAATCGATTTATCAGCGCTTCGCCGGCATCGATGGATCGGCTTATTTCATCGGCGGTTTCGGCATGACGGCGCTGACCGCGAACAACATCGTCATCGTGCCGATCCGCTCCGGCGTCGGCTTCAGGCTCGGCGCCAACGTCGGCTATCTCAAGTTCACGCCGCAGGCGACGTGGAACCCGTTCTGACCCCTCTCGTCATTCCGGGGCACGCGCGCAGCGCGTGAACCCGGAATCCAGGGAACACTGCCAGCCTTCATAGCTTTGCTCTGGATTCCGGGTTGCCTCGCTTCGCTCGGCCCCCGGAATGACAAGTTATGACGACGCGGCGCCGGGTTTAGGTTAATCTCGGCTTGCGCTGGTAGACACCACTTTACCGTGTCAGGGTCGCATGGGGTTACCGGGTAAGGGTGAGTTGGAGGCGCTGTTTCATGATTGAACCGATCATGTATTTCGGGATCGGCTTTCTCGTCGCCGCCCTGATCGGGCTCGTCGTCGTTCCGCTCGTCCATAACCGCGCCGTCCGGCTGACCATGCGCCGGCTCGAGGCCGCGACGCCCCTGTCCATGGCCGAGATCCAGGCCGACAAGGACCAGCTCCGCGCCGAATTCGCGATGTCGACACGCCGCCTCGAAATGAGCGTCGAGCAGCTCAAGATGAAGAGCACCGGCCAGCTCGCCGAGCTCGGCAAGAAGAGCGACGCCATCAACCGCCTCAAGATCGAACTGGGCGAGAAGACCGCCACGATCTTCGCGCTCGAAGCGCGCGACAAGGCGCTGCGCGACCAGCTGCGTGCCACCGAAGAAGAATTCGCCGTCAAGACCAACACCATGCTCGAGGCGCAGCGCGCGCTGACCGAGAAGGAAGCCGAGCTCGCCCGCTTCATGGGCCAGTACGACGAGAAGTCGTCGCTCGCGGATTCGCAGCGCGTCGAGATCGTCGCGCTCAAGGAGCAGGTCGACGCGCTCAAGACGCGCCTGACCGAAGCGGGCAACGATCTGCGCGCCGTCGAAGACCGCCGCGACAATGAGCGTGTCGAGCTCAAGGCCGCGACGCACGAATTGTCGGAAGAGCGCGGCAAGGTCGAGAACCTCGGCCGCCGCGTGTCGGAGCTCGAGCAGGCGCTGGTGGCGCAGACCACCGAAGCCGAAATCCTCGGCCGCCGCGCCCAGGACCTCGAGAACCGGCTGACCGAGCAGACCCGCCTCCTCACCGAAAGCGACTTCGAGCTGCGCCAGATCCGCGGCCAGATGGAGACCGCGCAGAAGACGGAATCCGATCTCCGCACGGCCATCGCCGAGCTCGACGGCCGCTCGTCGACGGCAACGCAGAAGCTCAAGTCCGAGAACGCCCAGCTTGCGGCCGAGCTCGAGCACACCAAGGAAGACCGCGACCGCATGGCCCGCGACCTCGCCAACATGAAGCGCGAGACCGAAGAGACCTGGGCCAACGAGCGCGTCGAGAACGCGCTGCTGCGCGAGCGCATCAACGACGTGGCGGCGGAAGTGGCGCGGCTCGCCTCGAGCCTCGAGGGCCCGAACTCGACGATCGACGCCATCCTCGCCGCCGAGAGCGCGCGCGACCGCGCCGTAGCGCAGGCGAGCGCGCCGGTCACCGTCCACGGCGACGTCACGCTGGCGGCCGATGCCCCGGCCTCCGGCAATCTCGCCGACCGCATCCGCGCCCTGCAATCGCAGTCGCCGCGGGCCGGCGCCGACGAGCCGCAGACGCGGAACTGACGCTGCCGGGCGCCGCATGGCGGCGCCCCTAAATCGGCTGACAAGAGAACAGGATGCGCCGGATCGCTTGACCCCTTCCGGCGCATTTTCTATACCCGCCACGCTTGGTGGCCCGGGCGGTTAGCTCAGCGGGAGAGCACACCCTTCACACGGGTGGGGTCGTAGGTTCAATCCCTACACCGCCCACCATCGCGCCTCCCGACAGCGAGAAGCGACGCAGCGGCGGCCTTCGCGTCAGGCGAACTGCACCACCATCATCACGACAACGGCGAGCATGATCAGGCCGGCGAGCACGTCGCCGATCAGCTTGCCGATGCGTTCGGGCGCTCCGTTTTCCGTTTCGACCTGAGCCATCACGGTTCTTCCCTCGTTACGACGCGCGCCGCGGCGGCGGATCGCGCGTCAGATTCTTCGATGCCAATTCGTCGAGATATTCCTGCCAGAATTTCGTGCGATTGCGCCCGAGCCCGGCGAGATAATTCCAGTCGAAGATGCCGGTCGAGTGCATGTCGTCGAAGACGAGCCGCACCGCGTAATTGCCGACCGGCAGGATTTCCAGGATCGCGACGTCGCGCTTGCCGGGAACCGTCTTGCGCTCGTCGGGGGAATGGCCCTGCACTTCGGCGCTCGGGCTTTTCACGCGCAGATATTCGGCCGGCAGTTCGAACTTCTCGCCATTGTCGAACGAGACGGTCAAGGTCTTCTTGTCCTTGCCGAGGCGCAGCTCGGTCGGCCAGGAGTCGTTCTTTGCGTCGGTCATGCGCGAGGTTCTAGCGCGCGCCGCGTCAGTTCACAAACCGCACAGCGCCGGCGGTCGCAAGGTCGAAGCCGCCCATCTCGCCGGCGCGCGCGGCAAGCCCGTCGGACCGCAGGAAACGCATCAGCGTCTGCAGCGCCGGGCGGAAATAATCGCGCTGGCGCATCAGCAGATCGAACGTTTCCCAGACGATCGGCACGAAATCGAGGCCGGCGGCGTTGGCGACCGAGCGCGTCGCGACGCCGGTGTCGGCGCGGCCGGCGCGGATCGCCTGGGCGATGTCGGGGCCGGTCGGGCACATCGGCCCCATCTGCACCGCCTCGACGTTCGACTTGGCGCGCTCGAGCAGCGCCAGCAGGAGAAGCTGCGCGCCAGCGCCCTTCGGCCGCATGCAGATGCGGGCGCGGCGCTCGATCGCGTCCTCGACCTTCCTGATCTTCATCGGATTACCGGAGGGCACAAGGAAGCCCTGCTCGCGGCGGCAGAACCCGATCAGCACCGCGTCGCCGACGTCGCTGCGCGCCTTCAGCGCCGCGACATTGGCGTCGGCCTCCGGATCGTCGAGCGCGTGCAGATGCATGCCGGCGGCGATCGCCTCGCCGGCAAGGAAGCGCTGGAAGCCCGCCTCGCTGCCGACAGCCAGCGTGGCAAGGCCGCAGCCGCTCTCGCGCAACGCCCATTCGAGCAGCGGATCGTGACTGCCGGCGACGATCGGCGCCGGCTCCGGGCGCGACAGGCCCGGCGGCCGCTGAATGCTCGACGCCAGCCAATGGTCCAATTCCGCTTTCGGAAACAGCCAGCGGCCGGTGACCTTGGTGCACGGGATCGTGCCCTCCGCCACCATCTCGTAAATCTTGCGCTCTTTCAGGCGCAGATATTGAGCGGCTTCGGAGGTGGTAAAGAGCTGCATGGCAGGCCTCGGGGCGGGACCGTGGGACCGTAGCCGAGGCGGCGGCGCGACGCCAATCTCAGCCGGCGGCAGCGGGACGCGGCAGCGATGCGAGGCGCGCCTTGAAATCGAAATCGGGATCGGCCGCTTCCTCGGGGAGGATCGACTGGCCGGCCGCGAGCAGCCGGCGGCCGAACATGTGATCGGCGGCGCGGTTGACGCTCTCGATGCCGATCAGTTGGTCGCCGTTGAAGCAGAACACCGAGAAGGCGCGCGCGGCGAGATCGCCGCGCACGACGGTGCGCTCGCAGCCCGAGGTCAGGCCGACCATCTGGAGCTTGAGATCGCGCTGGTCGCTCCAGAACCAGGGCAAGGCGGCGTAGACGGACGGCTTGCCGACGATGCGGGCGGCGACGCAGCGCCCCTGGTCGACGGCGTTCTGCACGGATTCGAGACGGATGCGCTTGCCTGTCGCGGCGTCCGGGAACGAGGCGCAGTCGCCGATGGCCGAGATGTTCGGGTCCGAGGTGACGAGATGCGCATCGACCGCGATGCCATTGTCGAGCGCGAGACCTGCCGCCTGCGCCAGCGCCGCCTCCGGCACGATGCCGATTCCGACGAGGACGAGATCGGCCGGCACGCTGCGGCCGTCGGCAGTGGTGACGCCGGAGGCGCGGCCATCCGCGGTGTCGACCGCGGCGATGCGCGCCTCGAGCATCAGCGTCGTGCCCCAGGCCTGGTGCGCCTCGGCGAAGAAGTGCGACACGACCGGGGACACGGCGCGGCTCATGCAGCGCGACAGCGCCTCGACGACGGTCACGGCCTTGCCGAACTTGGAGGCGACAGCGGCGAGCTCGAGGCCGATGAAGCCGGCGCCGGCGACGACGATGCGCTGCGCGGCGTGGAAGCGATCCTTGATGGCGTCGGCCTCCGCGAGCGTGCGCAGGTAGAGCACGCCGTCGGCCTCGGCGCCGGGCACGGGCAGCTTGCGGTTCTGCGCGCCGGTAGCGAGCACGAGGTGATCGTAGGGAAGCGCCTTGCCCGAGGCGAAGGTGACGCCGCGCGCGGCGCGGTCGATCGCAGCGGCCCTGTCGCCGGTGACGACGCCGATCGCATGCTTCTCGTAATAGCTGGGCGGCCGCAGCAGGAGCCGCTCGGCCGTGGTGTCGCCGAGCAGATACGCCTTCGACAAAGGCGGCCGTTGGTAGGGATACGCCGGCTCGTCGCCGACAATGGTGACGGGGTCCGTGTAGCCCGCCTCGCGCAAGGACGCGGCGACCTGGTAACCGCCCTGCCCTGCGCCGATGATCAGCGTTCCGGCCGCCATCCGCTCCGTTCTCTCAGTTCAAAGAACGGCAGCGGTCTTATGCGGTTTGGCCGGCCTTGTCACGCCGGCGGAACTCGTCAGGCGTGCGCGAGGGCGCGGGCGGTGCGCCGGGGTGCAACCTTGGCCATGACGCGCTTGCGCGGCACGGATGTCTCGATGACGGCGGGGACGATGCTGACGCTCTGCAGATCGGGGCAGACGCAGACCGCGGCCTTGCGGCTGGCGAGCATCACCTTCCGGCCGTCGGGAAACTCGACGTAGCGGCGGACCATGCCGCCCTCGCTCTCGAGGACATATTTGGTCCCGTCCGGAAACCGGTCCGGGAGCCGACGTGTCGAAGCCATTTCGAACCCTCCGCTCGCCTCATACCGCCCCCTTGAGAACACCCACCTCGTTACCAAGTTCTGACGTGGCTCAAGTTGTGCCCGTTATGCACAGGCCCGGAAGCGAACCATTTGCCACCGCCCAACGATGAGGCAGCCGGGCTGCCCTGCCCGCCCGGCAGGCAACGGTCCATTGAAGTCCGGGCGGCCGCTATCAAATGAGGGCGGAAGGTGTTCATGACGGACTTTCGCAACGATTGGATGTGGTCGGAGGCCTGCGAGATGCTGGCCCGGGCCGAGCGGATGCACCGAGAGTTCTTCCGCCCGGGCCGGACGGCCGCGCGCATTCCGACCTGGGAGCCGCCGGTCGACGTGCTGGAGACGGACCGCGCGGTCCTCGTCTTCATCGCCCTGCCCGGCGTCGACCCGGAGCGGGTCGAGGCTGTGATCGACGACGGCTGCCTCGTGGTGGCCGGCCTTCGCATCCTGCCGAACGAGCTGCAAACCGCGACCATTCATCGTCTGGAACTACCGCAGGGCCGCTTCGAACGAAGGGTCCGGCTGCCGGCGGGACGCTACGCCAATGTCCGCCGGTCGATGGCGAATGGCTGTCTGCTGATCACCCTTGAGAAAGGGAATTCCCGTGGTTCAATCTGAAAATCTGCGCGCGATGAGCGAGGGTGCGAGCCCGTCCGGCGACGCCAATAAGGGTCGCTCGGAGAACCAGTTTCCACCGCTGCCGGCGGACGCGATGATCATCGTGCCGGTGCGCAACTTCGTCATGTTCCCCGGCATGGTCATGCCTGTGACGGTCGGCCGTCAGAAGTCGATCGCCGCCGCGCAGCAGGCCGTGCGCGAACAGCGCCCGGTCGGCATCCTCAAGCAGCGCGATCCCGATATCGCCGATCCGTCGGCCATCGACATGCACCGCATGGGCACGGTGGCGAACGTCGTGCGCTACATCACCGGGCAGGACGGGGCCAATCACCTCGTCTGCCAGGGCGAGCAGCGATTCCAGGTTCTCGAATTCCTGTCCGGCTGGCCGTTCATGGTCGCGCGCGTGCTGCGCATTCCGGAATCGACGACGCGCACGCCCGAGATCGAGGCGCGCTTTCTCGCGCTGCGCAATCTCGCGCTGGAGACGGTGGAGCTGCTGCCGCAGGCGCCGGCCGAGCTCGCCGGCGCGATCCGGTCGATCGACAGTCCCGGCGCCCTCGCCGATCTGACCGTCTCCTACATGGACATCAAGCCGGAGGAGAAGCAGGAGATTCTCGAGACCGTCGACATCTCGGCGCGCGTCGAGAAGGTCACGAAACTATTGGCGCAGCGCATCGAGGTGCTGCGGCTCTCGGCCGAGATCGGCAAGCAGACCAAGGCGTCGCTCGACGAGCGCCAGCGCGAAGTGCTGCTGCGCGAGCAGATGGCGGCGATCCAGAAGCAGCTCGGCGAAGGCGAGGAAGGCAAGGCCGAGGAATTGGCCGAGCTGGAGAAGAAGATCGCCGCGGCCGGCATGCCGAAGGACGTCGAGGACCAGGCGAAGAAGGAACTGCGCCGTCTCCAGCGCATGCCGGAGGCGCAGGGCGAGTACGGCATGGTCCGCACTTATCTGGACTGGCTGACCGAACTGCCGTGGAAGCTTCCGGAGGAGCAGCCGATCGACATCGTCGAGGCGCGCCGCATCCTCGACGCCGATCACTACGGCCTCGACAAGATCAAGCGCCGCATCGTCGAATTCCTCGCCGTGCGCAAGCTCGCGCCGCAAGGCAAGGCGCCGATCCTGTGCTTCGTCGGCCCTCCGGGCGTCGGCAAGACCTCGCTCGGCCAGTCGATCGCGCGCGCCATGAACCGCAAGTTCGTGCGCGTCTCGCTCGGCGGCGTGCACGACGAGGCCGAGATCCGCGGCCACAGGCGCACCTATATCGGCGCACTGCCCGGGAACATCATCCAGGGCATCAAGAAGGCGGGCTCGCGCAACTGCGTGATGATGCTGGACGAGATCGACAAGCTAGGGGCCGGCATCCACGGCGACCCGTCGGCGGCGATGCTCGAGGTCCTCGATCCGGAGCAGAACAACACGTTCCGCGACAACTATCTCGGCGTGTCATTCGACCTGTCGCGCGTGGTGTTCATCGCCACCGCAAACATGCTCGACACGATTCCCGGGCCGTTGCGCGACCGCATGGAGATCATCAGCCTCGCCGGCTACACCGAGCAGGAGAAGCTGCAGATCGCCACGCGCTATCTGGTCAAGCGCCAGATGGAGGCGAACGGCGTCAAGGAGGGACAGGTCGAGATCGAGGACACAGCGCTGCGCGAGATCGTCCACGCCTATACGCGCGAGGCGGGCGTGCGCAATCTCGAGCGCGAGATCGGCAAGGTCCTGCGCAATGCGGCCGTGCGGCTCGCCGAAGGCGAGAGTGGGACGATCCACGTCGGCGTCGACGCACTCGTGCCGATCCTCGGCCAGCGCAAGTTCGAGAGCGAGATCGCCATGCGCACCTCGGTGCCAGGCGTCGCAACCGGACTCGCCTGGACGCCGGTCGGCGGCGACATCCTCTTCATCGAGGCGACGCGCGTGCCAGGCTCGGGGCGGCTGATCCTCACCGGCCAGCTCGGCGACGTGATGAAGGAGAGCGCGCAGGCCGCCCTGTCCATCGTCAAGAACCGCGCCGTGCTGCTCGGCATCGAGCCTGACCGGTTCGAGAAGTCGGACATCCACGTGCACGTGCCGGCGGGCGCGATCCCGAAGGACGGACCGAGCGCGGGCGTCGCCATGTTCATGGCGCTGACCTCGCTGATGACCGACCGCACCATCCGCAGCGATACCGCCATGACCGGCGAGATCTCGCTGCGCGGTCTGGTGCTGCCGGTCGGCGGCATCAAGGAGAAGGTGATCGCGGCGCACGGCGCCGGCCTGAAGCGGGTGATGCTGCCGGCGCGCAACAAGCGCGACTTCGACGACATCCCCGAGGAAGTGCGGCGCGACCTCGAATTCGTTTGGCTCGAGCGCGTCGAGGAAGCAGTCGCAGCCGCGCTCGAGGGCAAGGCCGCCGCTCCGAGCCCGGCGCCGGGCGATGCGCCGGCAGAGGCGCTCGCGTAAGCGCCTCCGCACCGCCACAAACACGAAAGGCCGCGCCCGGAAAGCGCGGCCTTTTTCTGTCACGCCTGCGTCGAAAGGTTGCATCTCCGTAAGATTCGGAACGGGCGCGGCGCGCGACGCGTTGTTTACCAGACATCACATGGAGACCTTGCGATGACTTCGAAACTGACACTCGCGGTTGCTGCGCTCGCCGCGACCGTTGCCTTCGCCGCGGCGCCGGCCCAGGCGCAGCATTGGCACGGCGGCCATCACGGCGGCTGGCACCATGGCGGCGGGTGGGGCGGCGCGCTTGGCGGCTTCGCCGCCGGCGCGATCATCGGGGGCGCGCTCGCCTCGGGGCCCTATTACGGCGGATATGGGTACGATTACGGTCCGGCCTATGGCTACGACTATGCACCCGGTCCGGTCGTGGTGGAGCGGTCCGGCGGCGGCGCGGAAGCCTATTGCGAGCAGCGCTACCGCTCCTACGACCCGGCGAGCGGCACTTATCTCGGCTATGACGGCGTTCGTCACCCCTGCCCGTAAACGACGCCTGACATCCGAATCGAAACGCGCCGGTCAAAAGCCGGCGCGTTTTTCATATCAGGATGCTTTCCCGACTATTCGATGAACGTGCCGTGCCGACGCTCACCGGCATATTTCACCAGCGCCAGAAAGCGATAGAGGCCATGCACGAACTTGCCGTAGGGCAGGCTCAGGAACAGGCCCAGGACGAAGCCGAGATGGACAGCGAGCAGCATGCCCATCGCAGCCGTGTCGCGCAGGACGAGCAACAGCAGACCGGTTGCCCCGGTCAGGAACAGCATCAAGATAAAGGCGGTGTTCATGTCGCGGTGCGTGACGTCGGTGAGCGCCGCGTCGCGCTTCGCCTGGAGCGATAGCAAGCCGAGCGGACCGACGATCAATCCGATCCCGCCAATGGCGCCGAGCACGACCGGCGCACTAACGAGCGCGTAAGGCGCATGCCAGCCGAGGGCGTAATGATAGAGCGTCGCGACCGAGGTAGACGCAAAGCAGAACAGGAAGCCGTAGAAGGTCAGATGATGGAAGATGCGCCGCGCCGGCGACGGAGCATCGCTGCCCTCGCTGGTGCAGCCGCCACCGCCGCCATGCAGATACGTCAGGTGGAAGGTATCGCCGAGCGCGCGGAAGAAGCCCGACACGCCGGGAGCCGATTGCGGTCCGCCGATATCGCGCCAGAAGGCCGAGAGGCTCATCACAAAAGCGAGGATGCAATAGAGCGCGACGGCGCCGAACAAACCGGCCATCGCGTTGTGCGGCATCAGCCGGTAAAAGTCGCCCGCGACCGGTGAGAACAGCGCGGCCGGATCGCTCCAGGCGACAAAACCGGCGATAAAAGCCGCGACGCTGAGCGCGGTCGCGAGCGTGACGAAGACGCCGTTGCGCTGGAACAGGCCGGACAGCGCGCCAGGCCAGGCATAGGCGGGATAGCTCTCGTTGCGCAGCTTCGCCATCGCCGCCGGAATATTGACGTTGAACTCGTGCGGCGGCGAGTACTGGCAGTCCGGATAGCAGGCGCCGCACTGGTGGCAGAGATTGGCGAGGTAGTTGAGATCGCCTGCGGCGAAGGTGCGGCGCATTTCCATCGCCGGGAACACGGCGCACAGGCCCTCGCAATAGCGGCAGGCATTGCAGATCGTCATGAGACGATCGGCTTCGCGCAAGTTTTCAGTTGCGAGCATGCTTGGCCGCCCCCTCACCCGCGAGGCGGCCGAATACGGCGCCGATGGTCATGCCGATACCGGCGAGATAGCCCTTACCGAGCACGTTGCCGGCCATGATCTCGCCGGCGGCGAACATGTTGCCCGACGGCTTGTCGCCCTCGAGCATGATGCGCGACTCCTCGTTCACCTTGACCCCGAGATAGGTGAAGGTAATGCCCGGCCGCAGCGGATAGGCGTAGTACGGCGGCTTGTCGATGCGGCGCGCCCAGTGCGACTTGGGGATCGCCAGCCCCTCCGTCCGGCAATCGTCGAGCACCGTATGGTCGAACGTGCCGGGCCGGACCGCGGCGTTGAAGTCGTCCACGGTCTTCGTCAGCGCCGCCGGATCGAGCGAGAGCTTGCCGGCGAGCTCCGCAATGGTCCCGGCGTCGATCGCCGGAAAGATGGATGGCATGAACAGGCGGATCGATTGCGAGTCGATGATGGAGTAGCCGATCTGCCCCGGCTGCTGCGCCACCAGCCGGCCCCAGATGGCGTAGCGCTTCGGCCAGGTGTCCTCGCCTTCATCATAGAAACGCTGCGCGTCGCGATTGACCATGATGCCGAACACGACGCTGTCGAGGCGGGTGGCGATGCCGCCGTCGAACTTGGGCGCACGCGCGTCGATGGCCACGGCGTGGCACTGCGTCGGGTCGCCCACCGGAGCGACACCCTTGTCGAGCAGCATGCGCAGTACGTCGCCGCGATTGAACGGCGTGCCGCGAATGAGGAAGTTGTCGGCCGCATCACCCCAATACTTCTTGAGCCACTCGATATTGGCCTCGAAGCCGCCGGCGGCGGCGACCAGCGCCTTGCCGCGCACGTCGCACTCGCGGCCCTGATATTTGACCGTCGCCGCGACGAAGAAACCGTCCTCGACCTGGAGGCGGATGACCGGCGCATCGTAGATGCAGTTCACGCCGAGCGACTCGGCCCGGCGATAGAGTGCGTTGAGCATGCCGCGACCGCCGCCAAGGAAGAAGGCATTGGTCTTGCCGAGGCTCAGCGTGCCGCCGAGCGGCGGCTGAAAGCGCACCCCCTGCTCGTCCATGAACGGCAGCAGGTCTCGAGAGCGCGCGATGGTCATCTCGGCGAGCGTCTTGTCGGTCTGGCCGCCGGTGACGCGGTAGAGATCGTCGAGGAATTCCTGCTGCTCGTAGGGCCCGGTCATGGTCGGCGCGGTGCCGTCATGCGAGCAGCGAAGGTTGCGGGTGTGGCGGGTATTGCCGCCCCGGTAAAACTTGGATGCGCCCTCGAGCACGATGACCCGCCGGCCGGCGCGGGCCGCGGTGATCGCCGCGCAAAGAGCGGCATTGCCGCCGCCGAGAACGACGACGTCGAAAGGCTCGTCGGAGAGTGCAGGAAGGGTCATGGGGTGAGGTCTCGAACTACCGGACCGAATAGCAAGTCCTCGGCCTCTGGAACAGCCCATGCGGCGACCGCGTTCCTCCCTCCACAGCCAGGCAGGAGGTCTCGATGACCGTACGTCTATCCGGCACCGCACATGATGCTTCCGGTGACCGCGGAATGACGGTCCCTGCGCTCGACCGCTTCGGCGCCTATGTCAGCATCGTCGTGCTGATGACCGCGGCCACCGCAGTTTTCGTATTGCGGCAAAACCTCGACGACCACCTCTTCAGCCTGACCGGCGGCACGTCCCTCGCGGCGACGACCGGCGCCGCCGTTGCCAAATAGGTGATCGGTTTGTGAGGCGGTATCCGGAACGCCGTGTTCCAGTCACGCGTTTTCCGGACAAGACAACGATCCGCACGTCAGGCGCGCACGGCGACGGCGCTTCCGGACGCAGCGGGCCACCTTCCGGGATTGTACCGATGCACGACCGACACCAAACTTCGCTCGCCCGCAGGATCGCCGGCTGGATCTTCACGCCGTTCCTGTACGCGCTGATGCTCGGCATCGTCATTTGCGCGGCGCGCCGGCCTTCGGCCGGGCATTGATTCCGCCGGCCCTTGTCCGGCTATCGACCATGCCGGCACTTCGCCGGTTATGGACACCGCAAAGACGCAAAAAATGATCTGGCCGCGCCATACGGGCGCGGCCAGATCATCTATCCGAATATGCAACGCCTCAGGCGCGGCGGCGACGATGTCCCATCGAGAGGCCGAGCGAGTAGGCCTTCATGCGAATGGTCGCTTCGGTGCGCTTGAACATCCGGGCGACCTTTGCCACCGGGGTCTTGTCCTTCGAATGCTTCTTCAGCGCCTTGAGATCGGCATCAGTCCAGCGCTTATAGCCGCGCTTCTTTCGCTTCTTCGCCATTCTTTATAATCCAACAGATTCATGGAAGGAGCCGCCATAGTGCATATCTCAAATGAGATGTCCACTGTGCAGCGATGGTATAATGATGGGTGCATAAACTGGATTATCTATTTCGTTTTCAATTTTTAATTGTAGAGGATTACGTCGCCGATTTTACATTCCAACCGGCGTATTCATGCGGAATTTGATGACGGGCACTGCTGCAAATTGCGCTCGAGCTCATCAAGCCGCGTCCGCAATGCGCGCAGGCGTTGTGCTATTTCGGACTCAACTGCGACATTGTCGACGTGCCTTTTCGCCCGCGCCCGCTCCGCGTCGATCTCATCGCGCACCGCCGCGATCTCGGTTCGAATCCGATCGGCAAGGTCGCTCGACATTCCAGTCCTCCTCCGGAGACGCCAGATGAACGGTCGGGGTGGCGCGTCCGTTCCGCCACACCCGGCAGGAAAAGCACGCGAATCACCCGGTAAACCCGTGCAAATCCCAAAACGGGGCATTCCCCGAGGTTTCAAAAGGGCTGCCGAGGGGCTACAAAGGGGCCGCCGGCGGATTCATCGCAGCGCTCTTCAGAATGGTCCCTACCCCCTCCTTCATCCTGGTCGTCGTTGGCTTGGCCTTCGAGGCGCGGATCGCCCGCACTCGTAAAGCCGCCAATGTCTTCTGCCGACGGGGCGCCCAGGCCGAAGCCGCCATGGAGCGGGCGCTCAACGACCCGCGCTGCCGTGGCGCCATCAGCTTCGGAATTGCCGGCGGGCTCGACCACAGCCTGCCGACCGGCTCGCACCTCGTTGCTTCAGAGATCGTCACGCCGCACGGCGCCCTGCCGACCGACGTCCGCTGGTCCCAGCGGCTGATGCAGGCCAGCAGCCGCGCCCGCCATGCCCGAATCCTCGGCGCCGACCGCGTCATCATCGAGCCTGAGGAGAAGCGCGAGCTCTTTGAATCGACCGGGGCGCTGGCCGTCGACACGGAATCCCATATTACCGCACTGATGGCGCGGGACCGCGGCCTGCCCTTCGCCTGCCTGCGAATCGTCGCCGACCCGGCGCACCGGCGCGTGCCCGAGGCCGCGCTGTCGGGCCTGCATCCGGATGGTCGCGCCAATCCGCTCGGAGTCGCGCGGGCCCTGATGCGGCGACCGCACGACGTGCCCGCCCTGCTCTCGATTGCCCGCGATACCTGGATGGCGCGGCGCAGCCTGTCGCGGGTCATGAGCCTGATCGGCGACGATCTCGGCCTGCCGGCGCATGAGCATACCGTACCGGCGCAGGTGATCGAGGTCGTCGGCGACGAATTGCTCGCAACCTCCTGAGCGCTTCCGCCTAGAACGTGGCCCGCACGCCGGCATAGGCCGCGAGCGGCATGCCCGGAACGAAAGTGCGGGGATCGCTGAAGGTCCTTGCCGCTATCCCGCCGGTATCGAAGAACGCCCCCGACACATAATAGTGCTGGTTGAACAGGTTCTGCACCAGGCCGAACACCTCGACGGTCTTCGTGACCTGGTAGGCAGTGTGCAGGTTGACGACCCAGTAGGCCGGCACCTGCGGGTTCTGGTTGGATTGATCGCCGACCAGGTACTGGCTGCCGACGACATTCAGGTCGGCGCCGACCGTCCAGGGATCGGTCACCTTGTAGTCGAAGCCGGCCTTGAAGCGATGCGCCGGAATCGAGGGGATGCGGTCGCCGGGCGAGACGAAGATATTGCCACCGGCGTCGGCCGCGGGATTGTTCGGGGACGCAAGGGTGAGCGCGGTCTGAAACGTGGCATCGACATAAGTGTAGTTGGCGTAGGCCTCCCATCGCCCGGTCTTGTATTTCAGTCCCGCCTCGATGCCCTGTCGCCGCGTCGTGGCGGCATTGAGAAAATAGCCGAAACCGCTGACCTGGCTTGCGACATTGATGATGTCGTCCTTGTTTGTGCTGCGCCAGGCGCCGAGATTCCACTGCCATGTGCCGGCAAGGTTGAACGTGCCGCGCAGGCCCGCCTCGTAGGTCGTTGCGACGACCTGCTTCAGCGGCGGATCCGAGATGAGAAATCCGTCGATCAGGCACGGCCGCGTCGGGTCGGCGCAGCCGAGTTCGAGCGGCGTCGGCGCGCGGTTCGCCTGCGAGTAGCCACCATAGACGGTGACGTCAGGCGTGATCTTGTAGGTCAGTCCGACGACCGGATTGAGATGCGAAAAGCGGCTGTCGCTCGACAGCGGCCCGCCGGTCTGGTCGTCGAGCCTGATCCGCGCAAAATTGAAGCGCCCGCCGGCCGTCAGCGACAATTGCGACGTGATGTCGAACGTGTCGGTCGCGTAGATTCCGAGATAGGTGGAGGTGCTGCGCAGGTCGACCGGAGCGAGGTCGGCCGACGGCGCCTGGATGAGGACGCCGGTGCCGTTGACGAACAGATTGGAGTCGATGGTGCCGAGCTCGCTGTTGCCCTGGAATTTGACCCGGCCGTGGTCGAGGCTTGCACCGACCACGAAATGGTTGCCGTGCTCGGCGATCCGTGACGTCTCGGTCGCCTGCAGCGTGCCGCCGAAACTATTCGACGTCGTCCAGGTGCGGTCAATCTGGCCAAGATTGGCGCCGTAGACGTCGGCGACCTGATTGCCCGATGAATCGAGAAGCGGCGTCGTGCTGTCGCCGAAGCAGAGCAGCCCCGGCGCCGCACAGGACTGCGCGTCGGTCGTATTGCCGTCGACGTGGCTCTGCCGGAAATTGCGGAAATAGGCGTTCGCCTGCAGCGCCAGCGTGTCGCTCACCCTGTGATCGAGGCTCGCTTGCAGGAACGCGAGCTGGTTATAGGTGGTCTGCGGCCAGGTATAGATGCTCTTCCAATCCTGATTGAGCATCTCGACCGGCGTCGCGGCCACCGAGCCGAGGCGGTTGCTGGCGGCGGTGAAGGACACATGGCCCTCGGTCATGTCGCCTTTGGCGCCGATATCGACATACATCCGCCGCAGGCGCGACGACGACGAGTAGGCGCGCCAGCCGTCATCGCTGACCGCGTCGGCGCTGATGAACGCGGCGACGTTGTCTTTCTGCCCGCCGGCTTCTGCCGCTGCGCCGATGCGGCCATACGACCCGCCGCTGACCTCGCCCTGCGCCCCTTGGTAATTGAAGCCGTTCTTCATCTCGATCGCGACCGCGCCGCCGAGCGCGTTGAGCCCGTAGACCGGATTGCTCGGCGCCAGGGTCATGCGGTTGATGGCGTTCTCAGGGATGAGGTCCCAGTTCACGGTGTCGCCGAACACCTCGTTGATACGCGTGCCGTTCTGGTAGACGGCGACGCCCTGCGGCGTGCCGATGACCGGCGAGGCCGTGAAGCCGCGATAATTGAGGTCGGGCTGGAACGGATTTCCGGTCTGGTCGCCCCGCGACACGCCCGGCAAGGCGCGGATCATCGCATCGGTGACGCTCGGCGCGACGGTGTGGCTGAACTCGCTCGCCGGGACCGACTGGACGTTGGACGGAACCCTGTCGCGTTCGATGTCAGATCCCGGTAGCGGCGTATTGCCGATGACGTCGATGGTCGGAAGCGTCAGGCTTTCCTGAGCCGAGAGCGGCGCCGTCGACACCGCCAGTGCAATCGTGACCAGGGTCGCTGGTACGATTTTATACATCCGGTACCCCCGACGCGTACGCGCACGGCACGTGTAATTCGCTGCGATGCGGAACAGAGAATTACAATTTCAAGCTTACCAGCGCTCGGAGAGGCGACAAGTGCAATTCCCGCATGGGGTTGCGGCACGAGCCGGCCGCCGCTGTGGTGTCATATGCATGCCGGTGCGCCCACCGGCGGCGTGGGCAATACGCGGCGGCCCGCCGCAGACACAATCGGGCGCTACTGATGTGCCGATCGCGCCTCCCGGACCGCCAAACCCCGGGAACCGGGACGGGTGGCGCGGAGGACGCATTCGGTTCAGAATAGGCGCGGCACCAGGGCGACTGGTGGAAAGGCACGTCGGCGAGATGCGTTTTAGCGTATGGTCACAGCGGTTGCCGCGGGCGGCGGCCGCTCTCGTTCTCGCATTGGCTTTGACGGGCACGGCACGGGCGCAGGCGCCGGTGCAATCACCTGTGGCGGCCGCTCCGCAGGCCGCTCCCGCCGCAGCCGCGCCCAACCCGGTCCAGGCTTTGCCGGCCCCCGCGACCAATCCGTCGCCACCTGCCGCGCTTGCACCAGCCGATCCGCCGGCGACGCCGTCCGCGACCGCCTTGCGCTTCAAGTTGCCGCACGATCTCTCGCCATGGGGCATGTTCCTGTCGGCCGACGCCGTCGTCAAAGCCGTGATGATCGGCCTTGCCCTCGCCTCGGTCCTGACCTGGACGATCTGGCTCGCGAAATCGCTGGAGCTCCTGCTCGCGCGGCGCACGCTGCGCCGTGCGATCGAAATTCTCGATCGTGCGCGTGGTTTCGCCGAGGTGACCGAATTGCTTTCGGTCAATCGCGAAGCCGGAGCACTGGTGCGCGCGACCGACGAGGAACTGCGGCTTTCGGCCGGCGCGCACAATGCCGACGGCCTGAAGGAGCGCATCGCCTCGCGCCTCGAACGGCTCGAGGCGGGCGCCGCGCGGCGCATGATCCGCGGCACCGGCGTGTTGGCGACCGTCGGCGCGACCGCGCCCTTCGTCGGCCTGTTCGGCACCGTCTGGGGCATCATGAACAGCTTCATCGGCATCTCGAAGCAACACACGACGAATCTCGCCGTGGTCGCGCCGGGCATCGCCGAAGCGCTGCTTGCGACCGCCCTCGGTCTCGTCGCCGCGATCCCGGCCGTCGTCATGTATAATGTCTTCTCGCGCTGGAACGCCGGCTACCGGGCGCTTCATGCCGATGCGGCCGCGGCCGTTCTGCGGCTCGTGAGCCGCGATCTCGACCGCGGCATGTTCGAAGCCCGTGCCGGCGAGCGCCGGCGCAGCATCAGCGCAGCCGAATAGGTGCGGCGCGATGCGCGTGCGTCTGGACCACGGCAGCGAAGAACTCGGCGAACTGCACGAGATCAACGTCACGCCCTTCATCGACGTGATCCTGGTGCTGCTGATCATCTTCATGATCGCGGCGCCGCTCGCGACCGTCGACAGCGCCGTCGACCTGCCGGCGTCGAACGCCGTTTCGCCGGAACGGCCCGACAAGCCCTTGTTCCTGACGCTCCAGTCCGACCTCAGCCTGCGCGTCGATGACGACAGCGTCGCCCGCGGTGACCTCGCCGCCGCGCTCGACCGTACGACCGGCGGCGACCGCAGCCAGCGCGTCTTCCTTCGCGCCGACAAGGCGGTGCCTTATGGCGAGCTGATGGGCCTGATGAACGACCTGCGTAGCGCCGGCTACCTGCACGTCGCGCTCGTCGGGCTCGAGGCGGACAAGACCGAACCATGAGTCATCGTGCTCATCCCGGTCATCGTGCTCATCCAGGTGATCGTGCTCATCCCGGTAATGGTGCTCATCCCGGTAATCGTTCTCATCCGGATGATCGTGCTCGTCCCGGCAGGCGCGGGCGCTGGCCGGACCGGCTGCGCTGGACCGCCTGCTTCGTGGTCGTGCTCGCCGTGCATGCGACCGCGGCGGCGAAGCTCATCGACTGGCAGACGCCGGACGAGCCGGTCGCCGGCGGACCGGCGATCCTCATCGACCTCGCCCCGGTCGCGGCCGCGCCAGCCGCACCCGAAGACAATGTCGCGCCCGGCCCGCAACAGACGGCGGCGCCGTCCACGCCGCAGCCCGAGACCAGGCCCGAACCGAAACCGGACGAGCCCAAGGTCGCGGCCATCGCGACGCCGAAGGACGAGCCTCCCGTCGACAAGGTCGAGCCGCCACCGCCTCCGGTCGAGACGCCGCCGCTGGCCGAAACGCCACCTGCGCTCACCGAGGTCGTGCTGCCGCCGCCGCGGCCGCCGCGCCCACAAACGGCGCGCCGGGAAGACGCCCATCACCGCCGCGTCGCCGACCTCAACAGCGCGCCGCCGAGGACCGAGAACACCGCGACGCGCGCGGTCGCGCCCTCGCCCGGTGCGGCCTCGCACGATCCCAATGCCGTGCCGAGCTGGAAGAGCGAGCTTGTCGCCCGGCTTCAGCGCTACAAGCGCTATCCGAGCGAGGCGCAGGCGCAGGGTGTCCAAGGCGTGGCGCAGCTCGCCTTTTCGGTCGACCGCGCAGGCTCGGTCCACAATGCGCGCATCGTGCGCAGCTCCGGCTCGGACCTGCTCGACCGCGCCACGCTCGACCTGATCGCCCGGGCGGCGCCGCTGCCGCCGCCACCGCCCGAAATCCGGTCAGCGCAGATCTCGATCGTCGTGCCCATCAATTACAATTTACGCCGCTAGCGCCGGACGACGCGCACTGGCCTGCCAGCAAGAGTTGCGCTATCGTTTTCGGCGAGGCGACAGGGCGAAGTTCCACGCGCGCGTTCATTCCATGTGAGCGCAAAGCACGCGCGCGCGTGCAGCACGGAGGGAGCCATGGTGGCGTCGACCACGCCGAGCCTCGACCACGTCTGCATCGATCCGGATACGACCCTCAGCGCGCCGGCCGGATTCTGATGTCGGACCTCGCGGGACGAACATGAGCCGCCTGACGGCCATCGTCCTCGGCTCGGCCGCCGGCGGCGGCTATCCGCAATGGAATTGCCGCTGCGCCGTGTGCCAGCTCGCCTGGGACAAGGATGCCCGCGTGCGTCCGCGCACCCAGGCCGCGCTCGCCGTGTCGGCCGACAATGAGCGCTGGATCCTGCTCAACGCATCACCCGACCTGCGGGCGCAGCTCGCCGCAACACCGGCGCTCCAGCCGAAATCCGGCGTGCGCGGCAGCCCGATCGCGGCGGTGGTGCTGACCGGCGCGGAGATCGACCAGATCGCCGGGCTCCTGCACCTGCGCGAGCGGCAGCCATTCGCCGTGCATGCCACAGCGCAGACGCTCGGCATTCTCGCCACCAATCCGGTCTTCGATGTTCTCGCCGAAGACGTCGTCGCGCGACGGCCGGAGGCGCTCGGACATTCCTTCTCAATCGCCGGCATCGACATCGAATTGTTCGCCACGCCCGGCAAGGTGCCGCTCTATCTCGAGCGCGGCGAGCCCGGCACCGAGGACAGCAGCGTCAATACCGGGGCGGCGCTCAGCGCCAACGGCCGACGTCTCGTCTTCGTCCCCGGCGCCGCATCGCTCACGCCGGAGCTTGAGAAGCGGCTCGGCGCCGCCGATGTCGTGCTGTTCGACGGGACGCTGTTCACCGACGACGAGATGATCCGCACCGGCTCGGGCGCCAAGACCGGCCGGCGCATGGGTCACATGCCGATCGACGGCGACGGCGGCTCGCTCGACGCGCTGTCGAAGCTGTCCGGCCGCCGCGTCTATATCCACATCAACAACACCAATCCGATCCTGGTCGACGGTTCTCCGGAGCGCCGCCGCGTCGAAGCGGCGGGCGTCGAAATCGCGGCGGATGGCATGGAGATCGTGCTGTGAGCGTTCTTTCGCCCGACGAGCTCGAAGCTGCGCTGCGCGACATCGGCGCGAAGCGGTATCACCGCCTGCACCCCTTCCACCACCTGCTGCACGGCGGCCAGTGCACGAAAGGCCAGGTCCAGGCCTGGGCGCTCAACCGCTATTATTACCAGGCGTCGATCCCGCTGAAGGATGCGAGCCTGATCGGCCGCTGCGAGGACCGCGATATCCGCCGCGAATGGCGCAGCCGCCTGGTCGACCATGACGGCGACGATCAGAACGAGGGCGGCATTGCGCGCTGGCTGCGCCTGACCGACGGGGTCGGGCTGGCGCGCGCCGACGTGACCTCGACGCGTCTGATCCTGCCGGCGACACGTTTCGCCGTCGACGCCTATGTCCGCTTCGTGCGCGAGAAGACCCTGCTCGAGGCGATCGCCTCCTCGCTTACCGAACTGTTTTCACCGACCATCATCGGCGAGCGCGTTGCCGGCATGCTCGCCAATTATCCCTTCGTGACGCGCGAGACGCTCGGCTATTTCGACAAGCGGCCACCGCAGGCGAACCGCGATTCCGCCTTCGCGCTCGCCTATGTGCGCGACCATGCAAGGACCGCCGAGACGCAGCGGGCGGTGATGAACGCGCTGTATTTCAAGTGCGACGTGCTGTGGTCGATGCTCGACGCGCTGCACCATGCCTATGTCGCGCCGAGACATGTGCCGCCCGGCGCTTTCGTTCCGGAGGATCATGGCGCATGAACGCAGGCCGCACCGTATCCGACGACACGACGCCGCGTCTGCCGCGCGGCGTGCGCCTCGTCGACAGCCCGGCGCAAGGCGGCTACGTGCTGCTCGCGCCGGAGCGCGTGTTCAAGCCGGACGCGATCGCGCTGGAGATCCTGAAGCGCTGCGACGGCGCGGCGACCGTCGCGACGATCGCCGACGAATTGTCGGCCGCCTACAAGGCGCCGCGCGACCGTGTCCTCGCCGACATCAAGACGCTGCTCGGGTCGCTCGCCGACAAGCAATTGCTGGACGTGTGACGATGGCAGCAGGCAACGGACAGGTGCTGTACAAGCCGCTCGGCCTGCTCGCCGAGCTGACGCACCGCTGCCCACTCGGCTGCCCCTATTGCTCCAATCCGCTCGCTCTCGACAAGCGCTCCGACGAGCTCGACACCGCGACCTGGGCCCGCGTCTTTCGCGAGGCGGCCGCGCTCGGCGTGCTCCAGGTGCATCTCTCCGGCGGCGAGCCGGGCGCGCGGCGCGACATCGTCGAGATCGTCGCGGCCGCGCACGAGGCGCCGCTCTACACCAACCTGATCACGTCGGGCGTCGGTCTGAGCAAGGAGACGCTTGCCCGTCTCGCGGATGCCGGCCTCGATCACGTGCAGATATCGATCCAGGACAGCGAGCCGGCCTCCGCCGACAGGATTGCCGGCTATGACGGCGCTTTTGCGCGCAAGACAGAGCTTGCGCGCGAGGTGGTCCGTCTCGGCCTGCCGCTGACCGTCAACGTCGTCGTGCACCGCGCCAATATCGAGCGTATCGCCGCCATGGTCGACCAGGCGCTCGCGCTCGGCGCCGGCCGCGTCGAGATCGCGCACGTCCAGTATTACGGCTGGGCGCTCGAAAACCGGGCGGCGCTGATGCCGACACGCGAGCAGGTGATGCAAGCAGTCGAGACGGTGGAGGCGCTGCGCAAGCAGCATCACGGCCGCATCGTCATCGACGCCGTCGTGCCCGATTATTACGCGCGCTATCCCAAGCCCTGCGTCGGCGGCTGGGGCCGACGCTCGCTCAATGTCACGCCGAAAGGGCGGGTGCTGCCCTGCCACGCCGCGGAGTCGATCCCGGGCCTGGAATTCTGGTCGGTGCGCGAGCATTCGCTCGCCGACATCTGGCAGAACGCGCCGTCCTTCAACGCCTTCCGCGGCACAGACTGGATGCCGGAGCCGTGCCAGAGCTGCGAGCGGCGCGATGTCGATTTCGGCGGCTGCCGCTGCCAGGCCTTCGCGATCACGGGTGACGCGCGCGCGACCGACCCGGTCTGCCATCTCGCGCCGGACCATGCGCGGATCGAGGCGCTCGCCGCCGAGCGGATGGATGCATCCTATACCTATCGGCGCTGACGCCTTCGCAACGGCGCAATAAAAATAATCCCTCCGCGCGCGTCGCACGCGAAGGGATCAAAACCGGTCGCCCCGCGATGAGGCCGGGGTTGGTACGCTACGCACCCCGGCGACGACCGCGAGCGGTCGCCTCGAATTAGAATTCGGCCGGGAGATAGCCGTTGATCTCGAGACCAATGCAGATCTCGACGAGAGTGGGTGTCGTCCAGGTCATCGGGAAACCTCCTCGATAGTCCAGCGTCGCCACGGCACAAATATACAACTTCCGACCTGTCGAAACAACCTTGGCCGCGCGCCGGTTCCGGCATCGGCTACCGTCCGGCCGCCAATAGTCCGAGGGCGGCGTCCCATTTTCTCAAATCTTATGAACCGGGTGCGCGGCCGTGTCGCAGGGCCAGAAGCGCGACGGCCGCCGCCGGCGCGCTGACGGACGCCGCGGCGCGTATTTCCGCCGCCGCCGGAACGAGTTGCTCGAAATCGAGCGCGCGCCGCCCGAGCCGCCGCGCCGCCTCGCGCAGGACCGCCGCGCCGGCGCCCGCCACGACCACCGGCGCCTCGGCGGGCAGGAGGTGGTGCGAGAGCACCAGCATGGCGCCATCGGTGACGGCGCGGATTTGCAGTTCCGCGAACCACTGCGCCAGAGCGGTCCAGGCGCCGGCATCGGCATCCCCGGCGTCGCGGCCGACCATGCGCGCAAGTCGCGCCTGCGAGGCGGGAACGGACTTGTCGCGGCCGTCGGCGGTCATCATCTGGTCGGCGCCGTCCGGCAGCAGGCCGAGCACGCGCTGCACGTCGGCCATGTTGGCGAAGTTCTCGCGGATGAGATCGGTCCAGCGGCCCGCGAACGGCGCGCGCGCCCCCATCGTCATCAGGAAGCTGCGCA
The DNA here is from genome assembly GCA_051959715.1 of Pseudolabrys sp. Lineage (GTDB taxonomy): Bacteria > Pseudomonadota > Alphaproteobacteria > Rhizobiales > Xanthobacteraceae > Pseudolabrys. The sequence continues at coordinate 16,089 of JBQCFB010000315.1, read as the reverse complement.
CGAGGCCGGTATAGACGAGCTCGCCGCAGGCCAGCCGCTCCGCGTCGGTGTAGCCGCTGGCGGCGACCGCGCCCGCGGCGACCGGAACGATGTCGGTCGTGGTCGAACCCATGTCCATGAGCAGCGCGGTCGGTTCGACCGTGCCGACCAGCGCCGCCGTCGCGTGCCAGTTGGCGGATGCGATGTCGGCGACGTGGGCGGAGGCGTGCTGCGGCGACACGAAGCCGGCGCGGCCGGCATAAACCGTGAGCGCGCCGCCCAGTTCGCGCATCGCCACGTCGGTCAGGGCCGCAACGCCCTCGGCACGCGACGTGAAGGTGTCGGCGAGCTCGCCGGTCATGGTGATGGCGTGCCGGTCGGCGGCGCCGAGCCGGGCCTTCGCCTCGGCGAAGGATTGCTGCAGCCGCTCGAGGCCGAGCCGCAGGGGCGCCGCGACCTGCACCGCGTCGACGATCCGCCCGCCTTCGGCGCGCGCGGCCTTGAGATGCGCGCCGCCGATATCCCAGCCGATGATCGCCGCCATCCCCGACCCTCTGGAGAAACCGCTACAGGCGCACTAAACGGGGTCGCGGAACGGCGCGCAACATCGGCTGCGGGGACGCATGAAGGTCATTCCGGTCATCGATCTCAAGGGCGGCACGGTGGTGCATGCCCGGCGCGGCGACCGCAATAATTACCGGCCGATCGTGACCCCCCTCGCCGCCGGTAGCGCACCGGCCGACGTGGTCGATGGCCTGCTCTCGCTCCATCCCTTTCAGGCCCTCTACATCGCCGACCTCGACGCTATTGGCGGCGGCGCCGGCAATGACGACGCCATCGCCGCGCTGAAGAGCCGCTTTCCGCAGCTCTCGCTCTGGGTGGACAGCGGCATCGGCTCGCTCTCTGCGGCGCGCGCATGGCTGGCGCGCGGGCTCGGCCACCTCGTGCTCGGCACGGAATCGCTCACCGACGCCGACACAGCGGCGCAGCTCGCCGACGATGCGGACGTCGTCCTGTCGCTCGATTTCCGCGGGGCCGACTTCCAGGGCCCCGCCGCGCTGATCGAAAATGCCACGGCATGGCCGCGACGCGTGATCGTCATGACGCTCGACCGCGTCGGCAGCCATGCCGGGCCGGACCTGGAGCGCCTGCGCGCGATCAAGGACCTCGCCGGGAGGAACCGCGAAGTCCATGCAGCCGGCGGCGTCCGTGACAGCGCCGACCTGCGCGCATTGGCCCAGGCCTCGATCGCGGGGGCGCTGGTCGCAACCAGCCTGCATGACGGCCGCATCACGTCCGCGGATTTGCGCGCGCTATAGCGTCACGACCGCGGACGCTGAATGCGTCCGTGTCACGTCAGACCCGGCAAGCGACGAAGCCGGCGAAGGAGCCCTTCCGCCCCTGCGGAAGGCTTCGCCTCCCCGCGGTGCCGTCCCTCCTAGGCGGCGAAGGGATGCTTGACCTGATCGCGCTTGGCCACCACCTCGCCGACCCTCGGCTCGCCGGCAACCGCGCGGGCGAGCGCTTCCTTGGTGGCGCGGTAGTTGTACTCCTGGATCTTCTTGTCGTCGGCGGCTTCCCAGTGGATGAACACGCCGACGCAGATGAACAGGTTCTCGGCCTCGTCCTGCGGAATGATGCCTTCGGCGACGCTGTCGGCGACCGCCTTGGCGACCGCGTGCTGCGCCGGTCCGAACATTTGCACCGCCTGCTTGGCGCCCTTGATCGTGACCTTGTTGAACATCACGGTCGCCGGCTTGCACATCAGGTTCGGCGCCACGACGGCAAGGAGCGAGGTAAATCCGTCCTTGTTGTTGACCAGGCAGTTCGCAAAGGCCGTCTCCGCCGCGCTGCCGCGCGGCCCGACCAAGAGATCGATATGAGCGACCTCGTTGCCGTCGCCGATGAGAGATTCTCCGACGCAAAGTCCGGTAACTTTAGCCATCGCCATCTCCTCCCAAGGAACAATACAAATCGTAACCGAACGCCAAGCTTGACGCCCGGCCGACCGGCTATCCTTGTTGTCAGCGTCCGGAACCCGGACCGGTTTGCCAGATAGCGGCGGGAATGTTTCCCGCACACCCAAGTCAACCACCGTTGGCGTCCGGCGGCAAGACGCTCTGCAATTGATGAACGAACAAACTGGCGACGGTAAGATCCGCGCTCGTGCCCGGATTGATGCCGGATTCTTTCAATTTTACATCCCAGGGCAAAACGATGGGCAGCGCCGCGTCCAGGTGGGACGCAGAGCAGACCTGCGTCTCGATCGCCGATGCTGCAGTGCAAATCTGCTCCGCAACGGTAGACCCGTACTTGCGGACGATATGCGTGTCGGGGAAAGCCGCGAGAAAGCGCAGATAGACCGAGAGCGTCGCCAACCTGCGGTCCGACGTGGCTGCAAGGCGGCGTGCGAAAAGCGGCGCGCCGCGTTCGAAGACGTCAGCAAATACCGACACATACTGGAGAGCAATGCGGTCGCGGTCGGCCGCTTCCGCCATCGCGGCGCGCAGACTGTCCGTTGCCGGCGCATAAACATCGAGACGCGCGGCGCGGCCGAGCCCGGCCGGCGACGCTTGCACGATGGCGCGGAAGCAAAGGTCGGCATCCGCGCGGTCGAGCGTGCCCAGAACCCGGCGCAGCGACTGCCGCAGGTCGCCGCCCATCTCGGCGGCGGCGGCGAGCGGCGCGCACAGGAGGATGATACCGAGATTTGTATTGACGCCGGCGGCGGCAAGGCTCGCCCCGACCGCGCCCGCGATGCGCGCGCCGACCCGGGCGCCGGTCTCGGTCAGCGGGCCGGACGCGGCCGCGGCGCTGCGCAGGAAATCGCCGGCGGTCATGCGATGGCCGTCGGCGAAGAGGTGGACGTTGCCGGGCTTCGGCGCCTCGATCTCGTCGCGGCAGGCCCGCTCGAACGCCGCGGCGATGGCCGCCCGCGACGCGCGCGGCGCCTCAGAGCGCACGTTCGGCCCGTGTCGCCAGCGCGGCGAGGAGATCGCCCGCGAGCACAGCCGCGATGTCGGCATGCGTCGTGCGCTGCAGGCCCGACCAGGCCGGCATGCTGTTGACCTCGAGCACGCGTGGCGCGCTGTCCTCGCCATAGATGATATCGACGCCGGCGAAATCCGCCCCGACCGCATGCGCCGCGGCGACCGCCAGGTCGCGCATCGCCGCATCGGCGACGGCTGCCAGCGGCTTGCCGCCCTGCTTCACATTGGTGATCCAGTACGCCGAATGCCGCATCATCGCCGCGACGACGCGGCCGCCCGAGACCAGGACGCGGAAATCCTGATAGCCGTCGCCGCCGCGCTCGACGAAGCGCTGCAAATAGTAGACGCCGGTCACGGCGTCCGGCGCCGGCAGATCGTCGGCGCCGCGGATGAGGCGCAGGCCCCGCCCCTGCGAACCGAACAGCGGCTTGAGCACGAACGGCCCGCCCTCGCGGGCCACGATCCCGGCCGCGGCTTCGCGCGACTCGCACGCAAAGGTCGGCGGCGTCGGCAATCCGGCGCGAGCGAGCAGGAAGCTGGTGGCCGACTTGTCGACGCAGTGCTCGATGGCCGGCGCCGCGTTCCAGACGCGCACCCCGACCGCCTGCAAGGCGTGCAGAAGGCCGAGCCGCAACGTCACCGCCTGGAACGTGCCGCCCGACATGGTGCGCACGAGAACCGCGTCCGGCAGCGCTGCCGCAAAGCCCGGCACGCGCACGCCACCGGGCACCGTGGAGTCGAAGCGGCACGCGGCCAGCGACAAAAGTTGCGCGCGCGCGCCGAGCGCAGCGAAAGCCTTGAGCAGCATGCGGGCGTGCCAGTCGCGCTCGTCGGTGACGATGGCGACCGACGGCGGCGCCGCGCCGCCATGTTGCGGGATGGCGTCAGGCGAAGGAGGCATCGATGAGCTCAGGATTGATGCCGCCCGCATGGAAGCTTTCGCCGGTCTCGAGCGCGGTCACAGTCACCGCGGCGGGGCTGAACAGCATCGGATCGATGGCGTAGAAGTCGCCGTTGAAGCGCCGGAAGATCTCCGCGAACGGCCGCCCGTAATCGCGCGAGGCGCGGCTCGGCAGTTTTTCGGCGAGCGCGCGGGCTTCCGCCGCGGGCCCGGCGATCATCAGATGCACGCGGCCGCCATAGATGATCGCATCGTTGGTGCGGCCCATCGCGGCGACAAAATCCGGATGCGGCGGCGCCAGCGGCGCCATGCCCATGCCCTCGAGGATGCGATCGAGCGGGAATTTCAGTTCGTGCGCCTTGTGCAGGGCGACTTCGAGCACACGCGCGACGATCTGTGCGCTGCCCGCGAGGCTTTGGGTCGGAGCATAGAGGATGGTGAGCTTGCGCGCCGGCACGCCACAAGCCTGCGCCACGCGACGCACGACCGCAGCCGGCGGCGGCTCAGCGCCCTCGATCACCAGCGCGGCGCTGTCAGCCTTGTCGCGATAGGACAGCGCCTCGAACAGCGGCTCCGGCCGCGCCAGCGCGCGCGCCGGGCCCGAGCCCATCGCGAACCAGGCGTCGCGTCCTTCGCCATGGGTCAGGCGCCACCCGGCATACTGGCTGGCGAGACAGGCGATCACCGGATGCGCGGAGTGCACCGTCACCGTCCACGGCCAGCGCGGCATGGCCGCATCGGTGACAAGCGCGATGTCGCCGAGACCGCCCATGCAGATGCGGGCGAGCGCGATACCTGCTGCGGTGCTGCCGGGCGCATGCCGGCCGGCATCGATCACGGTCTCGCCTTCGCCGCCGCGCGACACGGCGATCTTCAACTCCACGGCGTTGGCGACGACCCTGTCGATCAGGGACTGCGCGCGCGTGTTGACGCTGAGAGGTCCGCGTTTCATGGCGCCCCCGCAATCAGGCCGGAGACCGTCGCGCACCGCTGATCGAGCAGCCGTCTCGCCTCCGACGGCGTCGCGGCGCGCGCGAAGACCGAGCAGACCGGCTGCTCTGCTTCGATGCGGCTGCCGGGCGCGGGCCGGTCAGTCGTCCAGTCCGGCCAATCGATCGCCGGGACGGACATGATCGTGCGCGGCGCATAGACGAGAGCACCGGCCATGGCGCCGTCGAGCACCGGCGCATGCGCGGGCAACCTGCCCCGGCATGCATCCACGTGGAGCGCGAACATCGAGCCGTGCTCCGGCTCGAACAGATCGAACGTGGCGCCGGGCCGCGGATTGATCTCGAGCAGGTGAAAGCTGTCGCCGTCGACGAGAAAGTCGGCGCTGGCGAGTCCGGCAATCGCAATGCGTGCCGCGAGGCGCGCAAGCGCCGCGTCCATTGCAGCGCGCACGGCCGCACCGAGCGGAGCCGGTCGCACCGCGCCGCCGTAGCGGTACGGATGGCGCGGCGCCGGCGCGGCCCATTGCTCGCTGAAGCCGAGGACCATGACGTGCCGGCCGTTTCCGAGCAGCGCAGCCGAGACCGGTTGGCCCGCAACGCGGCGCTGGTAGTAGCCGTCTTCGCCGGCCTTTCCGTCCGCGGCGGGCCGAATGTGCCAGCCGCCCGAGCCGCCGGCGCGCTTGACCAGCCAGCCTGCGGGGTCGCCCGGTGGCGCCAGCGCGGTCTCCGGATGCGGCGTGCCGGTCTCACGGCAGAGATCGGAAAAGGCGATCGGGTCCTTCAACATCGCTACGACCGCCGGATCGGCGCCGAGCAGCGGCCATCGCGTCGCAACGCGCGCCAGCAGATCGGCGCGGTCCTCGAAGCCGGTGCCGCAGACGATACCGACCGGCGCCCGTCCCTCGGACGCTTGTTCGAGCGCCGCCATCAGATGGCCGCCGTCGATCGGCCGTGACAGGTCGGCGAGGACATGCCGCTCAGCCGCATCGCGCGTGTCGAGATCGCCGAAACGGTCGACGACCAGCGGCGCAAAACCGCCCCGCCGCGCGGATGCGGCCAATGCACGGCCCGAGGCGGCGGCGATCAGCACCGGCCTTCCCCTATCCATTCAAGTCACGCGCGAGCGCGAACGCATCGCGGAAGTCGAAGCATACGGCCTTGGTCGCATTGATCATCTTCTGGAACAGGCCGAATTCCGTCTTGTATTTGATGTTGCCGATCGCCAGCGGCCCGATGCCCAGCGCGCCATTGTCGTTGAGCGGCACGCCGTTGGCCATCACGTCGAGCCCCTCGACGCCGGGCGGCGGCACCGCATTGACGTCGGCGACGACAAGCAAACGCTTCGCCGCGGCGATCTGCGCCCGTGACAGGATCTGCACGCCGGCGCGGCCGGCGCATAGCACAACGTCGGCTTCGGCGAGCACCGCCGCCTTTCCCACGTCGTCGCTGCCGTCCGCCGCCTTCGGCTCCGTGCCGAAACGCTTGCGGATTTCCGCAGCGCCCTCGCTCACGCGCTTGATGCCGTCATAGCCGACGAGCGTCACATGCGCTTTCTCGAGCGAAGCGATGACCGCCGCCGAGAAGCCGACGACCCCGGTTGCACCGAATACCGCGATCCGTGTGCCCGCGAGTTCGCGCTTCTTCTTGTCGCGCAACTGCTTCTCGACGCAGGCGACCATCGCCGCCGCGGTTGTGAAGGAACCGGCCGGATCGGCGAAGAACGACACGCCGAACGGCGGCACCAATGCCTTTTTCGCCGCGTCGATCATGTCGAGCGCGCCGATCGCCTGCTTGCCGCCGAAGAAAATACCGGTGTGCACGCCCATCTTGGGCGGACGCGAAAACATCGCATCCTGCACGAGGCCGGTGACTTCGCCGAGCGTCACCCCGGTATAGGGCATGACAGCGTCGTAACCGGCGTCGAGCGCCATGTTCACGTCGAACGGGCTGACATGCGGCAAGGGCGTGAGCATGTGCAAAATGTGTTTGTCGGCCACGAGCCTCTCCCGGCGGAGCTAGCCGTCCGTCGTCCGCCCTGCATCACCCGTTTCTATCTCTGCTCCGCGATTGAGCCCCTGGCAAGCAAAGATGTCCAGACCTCGGCAGCGCGGATGGTTACGCGCAAATTGAACGAGGCGTTCCGCGTCGGCCGCCGAACGCGCAAATATAAATCCCGTCGGACCCCACGAGCTCTGACCGCGGCCAAGCCCGCCGGCCTCTTCGATCAGATCGATCGCAGCGGCGACGTCCGGACTCGCAAATGCCTGGCCGCCCTGCAGCGGCGCAAAATGCGCACCGAGAACGCGCTGCATCTCCTTGATCGCGGCGGCGAAAACCGGAAGATCCTGCTCGGCCAACGCCGGCAGCGCCTGCATCATGACGATGCGGCAGATGTGCGCGGCATCAGATGCCGGAAACGACGGTAAACGCGCAAACGCCGCGCTCTCCTCGTCGCCGTGCACGCCAGTGCGCGCGCGGTCGAGCACCAGCACGATGCGCCAGTCCGGCGGAAACGGCATGCGGCTGATCACTGGCGCGGCCTCGCTCGCAGCGCCGCGGCCGCCATCGACGACAAGTCCGCCGCTGTCGAACAGCCCGATGCCAATGCCGGATCGATCGCCACGGCCGAGGCGAACGGCGTCACCGCGCGGATCGGCCGGTATTCCATGCAAGCCGCGCAGCGCCGCTGCGACCGCCAGCGCCATCTGCGTCCCGGAACCGAGGCCGGCGTGGCGCGGCGCGGCTTCCTCGACATGCAGGTGGTAACCGCCGTCAATTTTAAGCATCGCGCAGAGGCGTGCAGCAACGCGGCGCGCGTTCTCCGCCTCGATACCGGTCACGGCAACATCGCCCGCGCGTGAAGCCGAAACGCGCGTGCGCAAGCCGCTGATCGCAAGGCCGATGCTGCCGAAGCGCCGGCCCAGCCCGCCGTTGAGATCGAGGAACCCGAAGTGCAGGCGGGCCGGAACGGTAACGGTGACGCGCGTCGGCACTGACATCAATCGGACGCTCCCGCGACTGATGTCGCCGGTACGGGGTTTTTCCAAATGAATTCTGCGATTAGACTGCGGCAGTTGAGCGTGCTTGGCAACTCGGGGGACCAGCGGCTCTGCCGAGGAAAGGTTTTCATCATGGCTGCCGAAGCGAAAGAACGCACTTACACCGACGACGAGATCAAGGCGCGGCTCGCGCGCGACCTTCCGCATTGGACTTACGAAGGCGGCTGGATCCGCCGCAAGTACCGCACGCATAGCTGGAAAGGCACGCTGATGGTCGTCAACACCGTCGGTCATCTCGCCGAGGCGGCGTGGCACCACCCCGACATCACCGCGTCCTATGCCTGGGTCGAAGTGCGCTTGCAGAACCATGCAGCCAAGGGCATCACCGACAAGGATTTCGAACTGGCGAAGAAGATCGAGGACGTCGTGCACTGGCAGCCGGGCAAGGCGGGCGGCGCGCTCGAAGGCACGCCGCAGCAGGATCAGCGCTTCGCCTACATCAAATACGACGATTGAGCCGGACACAGCGCGATGGCGGAGGCGTGGATTCGGGGACAGCCGGTGACGGTCGAGGCCGCGGCGGATGAAGCTGCGCGCCTGATCGCGGCCAGCCGGATGCCCGTCGTCGCCGGGCTCGGCACCGACGTCGCCGGCGCGCGCGCGGCGATCGCGCTGGCGCAGCGTGCGGGCGGCGCCTTCGATCACATGCACGCGGCGGCGCTGCTGCGCGACCTCGACGTCATGCGCGCGAGCGGCATGATGACGACCACGCCGAGCGAGGCGCGGCTGCGGTCCGAACTACTGCTGCTCGTCGGTCCCGGACTGTTGCAGGCCTGGCCGGACCTGCCCGAGCGCCTGCTCGGCGCGCCCCCGGCACGATCGAAGCGCATCGTCTGGCTTTGCGGCGGCGACGACGTCGGCGCATTGAACGGCCGATGCGAGCGTATCGGCGGCGATCCCGCCACCCTGCCCGTCCATCTCGCGCGGCTGCGCGCGCGGTGCGGCGCACGCCCCGCCGGCAAGGCCGACGCCGCCATCGATGCGCTCGCCGCCGATCTGGCCAAGGCGAAGTTCGGAGTGGCGGTCTGGTCGGCTGCGGCGCTCGATGCCCTCACCATCGAGATGCTGTGCGGGCTCGTGAACGATCTCAATGCGGCAACGCGCTTTTCCGGTTTGCCGCTCGCGCCCGGTGGCAACGCCGCCGCGGTGCTGCAGGCGAGCGGATGGCTCACCGGCTTTCCGCCGCGCACCGGCTTCGGCCGTGGCCACGCCGAACACGATCCGTGGCGATTCGATGCGGTGCGGCTCATCGACGGCGGCGAAGCCGATTGCGCCGTCTGGATCTCGGCGCTCGACGACACTGCGCCGACATGGCGCCGCGAAGTGCCGACCATCGCGTTGACGGGCGGCGAAAGCGGTCGCGGCAAGGCCGAGGTCGCATTCGCCGTCGGCCGGCCGGGCGTCGATCACGATGCCGTGATGCATCTCGCCGCGACCGGCACGCTGGCGCCGGTCCTGACGTCGGCGAGTTCGGCGAAACTTTCCGTCGCCACGGCGCTCGAGGCGATCGCGGCGCGCCTGCCGGAGCGCGCACCATGCTGACGCGTCTTGCCGGAGGACATGTCGTCGATCCGGCGAACGGCCGCGACGGTGTCGGCGACGTCTGGATCCGCGACGGGCTCATCGTCGCCGCCCCCGCCGGAGGCAAGGCCGACGAGACGCACGACATCGGCGGCAAGATCGTGCTGGCCGGCGCCATCGACATCCATTCGCACATCGCCGGCTACAACGAGAATGCCGGCCGCCTGATGCTGCCCGAGCAGCGCGGCGGCGAGCATCCCGGTCACGCGCCGCAGCCGCGCGGCGCCTGGACCGCGCGCGAGACCGGACGACTCTATGCCGCAATGGGTTTCACCACCGTCATCGAGCCGGCCGTGCCGCCGCACCACGCGCTGCAGGCGCATCTCGAGCTCGCAGACATTCCGATCATCGACAAGGGCGCACTGACGATCCTCGGCAATGACGATTTCACGCTCGACCTGTTGCGCCGCAGGGAAGGCGCGCATGCGCTGGAGGACACCATCGCCTGGACGCTCGCCACGTCGCGCGGGCTCGGCGTCAAGGTCATCAATGCCGGCGGCGCCGAAGCCTTCAAGGAGAATTTGCGCAGCTTCGCGCTCGACGACGAGGTGCCGGACTATGGCGTCTCCTCGCGCGCGATCGTGAAGGCGCTCCAGAGCGGCGTCACCGCGCTCGGCCTGCCGCATCCGCTGCACGTCCATTGCAACAATCTCGGCATCGCCGGCAACGTCGATACCGCGATTACCACCATCGCCGCGGCCGAAGGCCTGCCGCTCCACCTCGCGCACGTGCAGTTCTACGCCTACGGCAAGAAAGGGCCACGCGGCTTCTCGTCGGCGGCGGCGCGTCTCGCCGAGGCGGTGAACGCCGCGAGGAGCGTCACCGTCGACATCGGCCAGGTGATGTTCGGGCAGACCGTAACGATCTCGTCCGACGTACTGCGCCAGTTCAACGCGCGCGCCGCGGCGAGCCCGAAGAAATGGCTGATCCACGACGGCGACGCCAATGGCGGCGGTATCGTGCCCTACGACTACCGGCCCACGAATTTCTTCAACGCCGTGCAATGGGCGGCGGGGCTCGAGCTGTTCCTGCTGATTTCTGATCCGTGGCGCGTGTTCTTCACGACCGACCATCCGAACGGCGCTCCGTTCACGTCCTATCCGGACCTGTTCGCGCTGCTGATGGGTCGCGACCTGCGCGCGGAGTGGATCTCGCGTCTGCCCAAGGAGGCGATGGAGGTCACCACCCTGCCCGCGATCGCGCGCGAATACACGTGGACCGAGATCGCGACCATGACCCGCGCGGCGCCGGCACGGCTGCTCGGCCTCAAGGACCGCGGACATCTCGGACCCGGCGCGGTCGCCGATATCGCTGTTTACGCGCCTGACAAGGACAGAGCGGCGATGTTCCGCAACGCGTCGCTCGTCTTCAAGGACGGGACGCTGGTCGTGCGCGACGGCTCCGTCGTGCGCGAAACGTTCGGCCGCACCCTCAACGTCGCTCCCGACAGGGAGCAGGCCATCGAGCGCCGCATGCGCGACTATTACCGGGAGCGCTACGGGCTGACGCCCGATTTCATGACCGTGGCCGAGCGCGTGCTCGGGCCGCGTTACCGCTTCGAAGCCGTGCCATGCCGCAGTTGATCGCCAACGGCGTCCGGATCGACGACACCTTTGCCGAGGCCTTCGGCATGCGGGCGACCGCGCTGGTCATCACCGCGCCCACGCTCGTCTGGGCCCGGCAGGCGGCGGTGACGATGACCGGCTTCGGCACGTCGGTGATCGGCTGCGGCGCCGAGGCTGGCATCGACCGCGACGTGCCGGTATCGGCAACGCCGGACGGCCGCCCGGGCGTGCGAGTGCTGCTGTTCTCGACCGCGACCGCCGAATTGCAGAAGCAGCTCCAGTTGCGCGTCGGCCAATGCGTGCTGACCAGCCCGGGTTCGGCCTGCTACGCCGACCTGGCCGGCACCGAGACGCTGAAGCTCGGCAATGCGCTGCGCTTCTTCGGCGACGGCTATCAGGTCGCCAAGCGTTTCGGCGGCAGGCGCTTCTGGCGCATCCCGGTGATGGATGGCGAGTTCGTCTGCGAGGCGACGACCGGATTGACCAAGGCCGCGGTCGGCGGCGGCAACCTGATCATCATGGGCGCGCGCTTCGAGACGACGCTTGCCGCGGCCGAAGCGGCGGTCGCCGCGATCGGCGACGTGTCCGACGTGATCATGCCGTTTCCCGGCGGCATCGCGCGCTCGGGCTCGAAGATCGGGGCGAAATACAAGGGCATGATCGCCTCGACCAACGACGCCTATTGCCCGACGCTGAAAGGCGCCGGTCGCAGCGTGCTCGATGCCGACATCGGCGCGGTGCTGGAGATCGTCATTGACGGCCTGACGCCCGACGCGGTCGCGGCCGCGATGCGCGCCGGGCTCGCTGCGATCATCGCTCTTGGACCGGACCGCGGCGCGCTGCGCGTCGGCGCCGGCAATTACGGCGGCAAGCTCGGGCCGCATCACTACCACCTGAAGGACATGCTGCCGTGAGCGCCATGGTCTTCACCTTGCGCGACGCGCCCGCGCAGCGGCTGGACCTCTCGCCGCTGGTGCCGGAGCGCCTCTCCGGCCTGAGTGCAAAGGCGATCGCCGGCCTGACCCTCAACACGACGCGCGAGCGCGTCACCGTCGGCGATGTCTTCAGGCTGCACATCGGCGACGCCGCCGAAATACGGTTCGACGGCGGCAGCGAGCGCTTCGACCTCGTCGGCGCCGGCATGGTCGCGGGAGCAATCACCGTCGAGGGCACGGTCGGCATCAAGGCGGGGCGGATGATGCACGGCGGCAGCCTGACGATCGGCGGCGATGCCGGACCTTTTGCCGGGTCCGGCATGCGCGGCGGTACGATCGAGATCAAAGGCAAAGCCGGCGAGCGGCTCGGCGGCCCGCTACCCGGCGAGACCGCCGGCATGCGTGGCGGCGTGCTCATCGTGCGCGGTGACGCAGGCGAGCGCGCCGGCGATCGGCTGCGCCGCGGCACGATCGTGATCGAAGGCGCGGTGGGGCCCTACGCCGGCAGCCGCATGATCGCAGGGACGGTGATCGTGCGCGGCAGCGCCGGTCCCCTGCCCGGCTACCTGATGGCGCGCGGAACATTGGTGCTATGCTCCGGCGCTGCCGAATTATCCCCCACTTTCGCCGATTGCGGCGTCCATGAACTCGTCGCCAATCGCCTGCTTTCAAATTTCGTCGCGCCGTTCAGCCCCGGTTCGGCGGCGATTTTGGCGCGTCCGCTGCGTCGTCTGCTCGGCGACATGGCCGTCACCGGCCGCGGCGAAATTTTCTGTCCCGGAGACTGAAACCAAATCCGTCGCCCGTACGTAGCTCCCATTGTAAAATGGCGCATCCGTGCAGGATTCGGACCATGGGCATCATCACCCTCGTGCTCACCGTGTGCGCGCTGGCTCAACCGAGCCAGTGCGAGGACCAGCACATCGACTACATGAACCGCGGTGAATCGCTCCAGCAATGCGCGATGGCAGCCCCGCCCTACATCGCGCAGTGGATCGGCGAGCATCCGAAGTGGCGCGCCGTGCGCTGGCATTGCGAATATCCGGGGCAGCAGAAGTCGCTGTGAGCGCTACTTGCCGCAGCCGGCGAGCTGCTTCTCGTCGATGACGAAGACGGCGCCGGGCTTCACCTCGACGTTCCGGACGACGCACGCACGGCCGGTCACGTCGGCGATCTTCACGTCATAGCGTCCGCCGGCGACACCGGTCACCTCGACGCGCTCGTCGTGATCGACGGTGCCGTCCTTGTCGTTCTTGCACTGGTTCGGGCCGAACTCGTTCTTGCCCGCAGGCGAGAGCTGGAGATTGCTGACCGTGTGCATGGTCAGGTTCCAGAAGCGCGTCGGCTTGTCCTTGGCGGCCGCCGATCCGACGAGCAACGCCGCTGCGACGGCGGTCATGAGAATGATGCGCATGCTTGCCTCATCCACGTTCCGGCGGGAATGATCGCAGGCTGCCGCGCCGGCGCAAATCAATTTCCGCAGAGCCGCATCACCGCGCCCGGCAGTTCGGCCATCGAAGCAACGACGCAAGCCGCTCCTTCTTCCGCGAGCATCGATGCCAGGTTCGGCGCGGCATGACTGCCTCCGACGAAGCCGACGGCGGTCATCCCGGCGGCCCGCGCCGCGCGCACGCCGAGAGCGGAATCCTCGATCACGATGCAGGATGCCGGCGCAAAGCCGAGACGTCGCGCCGCGAACAGGAACAGGTCTGGCGCGGGCTTGCCGTGCGCCACCTGCTCGGCGCTGAACACCTTGTCGCCAAACAGGGGCGCCAGCCCGGTGACCTCCAGCGACAGCGCGATGCGCTCACGCTTCGACGATGACGCAACGCAGCGCGCGAACGGCAGCGCGGCAATCGCCTCGTGCACGCCGGCAACGGCTTTGAGCTCGCGGCGCAGCCGCTCGAGCATGGCGCGTCCCGCCTGTTCGCCAAGATCGGGCGGGACCGGCCGGCCGAGCAGGCCTTCGACGAGCGCCAGCACGTCGCGCAGCTGCCGCCCGGTGAAGATGCCGATCGCCTCTTCGGTGGTCATCGGCCGGCCAAGCGCCGTGATCAGGTCGGCGAGCGCCGCATTGGCCAGAACCTCGGAATCGACCAGCACGCCGTCGCAATCGAAAATCAGGAGCGTCATCGGCCACCCGCTCCGCCCGTCGCCTCGCGATGCCGGTCGATGGCGGCGATCGCCTGCTGCATCTCCGCCTCGGAGCGCAGACGACGCGGCGTTGCAATGGCGATATCGGCGAGGATGGTCGCCGGCCGTGGCGACAACAGCAGCACGCGATCGGCAAGGCTCACCGCTTCTTCGGCGTCGTGGGTCACGAGGAGCGTCGCCGTTCCACGCGCATCGATCAGGTCGACGAGTTGCCGCCGCAAGCGGCGGGCGAGCGGCAGGTCGAGCGAGACGAAGGGCTCGTCGAGCAGAAGCAACGCCGGCTCGACTGCGAAGGCGCGCGCCAGCGCGGCCCGGCGGGCAAGCCCGAGCGAGAGCGCGCCGGGCAAGTGGCCGCGGTGCGCCGACAGTTCGAGCGCGTCGAACAGCGCGTCGAGCCGCTCCGGCGCCAAGTCCGGCGCGACCAGCCGCACGTTTTCCTCGACGGAGCGCCAGGCGAGCAGCCGCGGCTCCTGAAACACCATGCCGAGCCGCGCCGCCTCCGGCCGATCGACCTCGCCCTCGAAGTCGCGGTCGAGGCCGGCGACGATGCGGAGCAAGGTGGTCTTGCCGCAGCCCGAGGGGCCGACCAGCGCCACGACCTCGCGCGCGCCGATGCCGAAGGCGATGTCGCGCAAGACATCGACCCGCGTGCCGTCCGGCGCGGCATAGGCCTTGCGGGTGATGCGGATCTCAAGCCGCTCCGATGCGCCAGCGCGAGACACGTCGTTCAATGGGCTGCACCAGGAGGGTTTCGATCAACAGGATGACCACGACGAAACTCAGCGCATAGGCGAGGATCGTGGGTACGTCAAACAACTGGAAGGCCGTGCCTATCTCGAAGCCGACGCCGTTCGGACGGCCGAGCAGTTCGACGATCAGCACGATCTTCCAGACGAGCGACAGGCCCGAGCGCGCCGCCGCCGCGATATAGGGCGCGAGCTGCGGCAGGACGACGTGGCGCAGCGCCTTCCAGCGCGGAATGGCGAAGACCTGCGCCATCTCGTCGAGCGCGCGGTCGAGCGCACGGCTGCCCTCACGCACGGTGACGATGGTGTTCGGCAGCTTGTTGACCGCGACCGCGAGGATGCCGGCAGTCTCCGTCAGGCCGCCCCAGATGAAGGCCAGCACGATGACGACGAGCGCCGGCAGGTTGAGCAGCACGATCAGCCAGGGATCGCCGACACGGTCGATCAGGCGGAAGCGGCCCATGGCAAGGCCAATCACGGTGCCGAACGCCATAGCGAGCGTGAAGGCGCAGGCGACGCGCGCCAGCGTCACGCCGAGTTGCAGGAACAGCTCGCCGGTGCGCGCCTGCGCCACGACGACCGCCATCACCCGCTCCGGCCCGGGCAGCATCTGCGGCCCTGCGAACAACGAGGCGGCCCACCAGACCGCGCAGAACAGGATCAGCGAAGCGAGCCGCTGCATGACGTCACCGCCCCGGCGGACCGTAGAACGTGCCCGGCGCAAGTTCGGACGCATCGCCGACGAGGGCCTTGCCGCCGAGCCGCGCGAGCACGCGGTAGAGCGCGGCTGCGTCCTTTTCGTCGTCCGCCAGACGGTTACGATCCGGGATGCCCTCGCGGTAGCGGTCGCGATAGGCCTTGAGCGTCGCCGCGTCCTCCGTGCCGGTGAGCGGCGCGATGCGCTCCCACTCGGCGTCAGAGGTCTTCAGGATGTCCTTGGCGGCGTAGGCCGCGTCGAGAAAGGCGGCCAGGGTCTTGGGATGCGCCTGTGCAAAAGCTTCGGTGAACGCGTAGCCGATCATCGGCAGTTGCGGTGAGACGCCGAATTTCGGCAGCACCTCCTCCATGCCGACCAGGCGGCGGTAGCCGCGCGCCTCGAGACGGGCGCAAAGGTTCCAGTAGTTCAGCACGGCGTCCATCTCGCCCTGCTCCAGCTTGGCGGCGAGCAGCGCCGGCGCGCCATAGACGATCTGCGCCTTCGATTTGAGATCGACGCCCTCCTTTGCCGC
>JBQCFB010000314.1:0-3764 GCA_051959715.1 Pseudolabrys sp. | reverse complement strand
ATGGCCGGTCTGATCGAGCGCCTTGCGGATCGCGCCGACGCGGCCGTCCATCATGTCGGACGGCGCGATGATGTCGCAGCCGGCCTCGACCTGCACCAGCGCCTGCTTGACCAGCACGGCGACGGTCTCGTCGTTGAGGATGACGCCGTCCTTCATCAGCCCGTCATGGCCGTGGCTGGTGAACGGGTCGAGCGCGACGTCGCACAGCACGCCGATGTCCGGCACTTCCTTCTTGATGGCGCGGATCGCACGGCAGACGAGATTGTCCGGATTGAGCGCCTCGCTGCCGGTCTCGTCGCGCAAGGACGGGTTGGTATAGGGGAACAGTGCGATGCACGGGATCTTGAGTTCCGCCGCGCGCACGGCGGCGCGCGCGACCTCGTCGACCGAGAGCCGTTCGACGCCCGGCATCGAGGCGACAGGCTGCCGCGCCTTGTCGCCGTCCATCACGAAGACCGGCCAGATCAAGTCGTCGGCGGTGAGCACGTTTTCGCGCACCATGCGCCGCGCCCAGTCGGCGCGGCGGTTGCGCCGCATGCGGATGGTCAGGTCGAGCGCGCTGTGCGCCTCGCCCTCGCTCTGTGTGACCGGCACGAAGCCGATGGACCGCTCGAGCGGCCGGCCGAACTTGATCGCCATGGGCTTAGAACTCCGAACGGCGCCTTTTTAGCCCGTCCGGCGCAACCCCGCTACCCTCGCGGGCGCAGGTGAGGGCGGCTTGCGCGCCGCGGCGACTTGCGTATTTCCTGATCTGAAACGAGGCCACGTCCTCGGCCCGGCAGCGGGTGTTGTCGACCGGGACGGCCCGGCTCTCGAACGCAAGGAGGGCCGCATGGCCTGGATCGTTCTGTTCGTCGCGGGGCTGCTCGAGATCGTCTGGTCGGTGGCGATGAAGCAGTCGGACGGTTTCACCCGCCTTGTGCCGGCCGCGGTCTCGATCGCCGCCATGATCGGCAGCGTGGTGGCGCTCGCCTTTGCCATGCGCACGCTGCCGCTCGGGACCGCCTATACCGTCTGGACCGGCATCGGCGCGGTCGGCGCCTTCGCGGTCGGCATCGTCTTCCTCGGCGAGGCGGCCTCCGCGCTGCGGCTTGCGGCCGCGACGCTCATCGTCGCCGGGCTCGTCTTGATGAAGTTTGCGTCGGCCGAATGACGCGGTGTCAGGAGGCGTCGCCGCCTGCCTCCCTTTCCATCTCGGCCGCGACTTCAAGACATTGCCTGTCGCGGTAGATCGAGGCGATGGCCATCACCTTGCCGCCCTTGCGGTAGCGCACGAGGCAGTCGCGCGCCTTGATGTCGCCGTCGACCTCGATGGCGTCCCAGCCTTCGGCGTGGCCGACATAATTGATCGGCACGTCGTAGTGCTGGCTCCAGAAGAACGGCACCGCGCGGTGCGGCGTCTTCTCGCCCATCATGTTGAGCGCCGCGGTCTGGCCCTGCCGTTCGGCGACCACCCAGTGTTCGACGCGGATGCGCTGCCCGGTATAGGCATCGGGCCAGCGCGCAATGTCGCCGGCGGCGTAGACGTCGGGCGCGCTGGTCTGAAGGTATGCGTCGACGCTGACGCCCTTGTCGGTCGCGAGTCCCGCCTTCTCGGCAAGCGCGAGGCGCGGGCGCACGCCGACACCGGTGACGACGAGATCGGCCTCGAGCGAACGGCCGCTCTTGAGCGAAACCGTCTTCGCGTCGATCCCCGTGACGCCGTCCTCGAGATGGAAGACGACACCGTGCTCCTCGTGCAATGCGCGCACGAAATCGCCGAGCGCCGGGCCGAACACTTTCTCCAGCGGCCACTTCTCCGGCGCGACGACGTGCACCTCGATGTCGCGCGCCCGCAGCGCGGCGGCGACTTCCAGCCCGATGAAGCTTGCGCCGATCACCACGGCGCGCTTCGCCGTCTTCGCCGCGGCGATGATGGCGCGGCTGTCATTGAGCGAGCGCAGCAGGTGGACGTGCGGCAGGTCGGCGCCGGGCACCGGCAGCTTGACCGGCTCGGCGCCGGTCGCCAGCAGCAATTTGTCGTAGGGCAGAGACGAGCCATCGCCGAGCGTGACCGTCTTCGCCTTGGGATCGAACGACGCCACCTCCGTTTCGAGTTTCAGCGTCACCTTGTTGTCGGCGTACCAGTCGTGCCCGCGCAGCGGCATCCAGTCTTCCGGCGCGCTGCCGGCGAGATAATCCTTGGACAGGTTCGGCCGGTCGACGGGCGCGGCGCTGTCGTTCGACAGCATGGTGATGCTGCCCGCAAAGCCGTGCCGGCGCAGCATCTCGGCCGCCGCAAATCCTGCGGCGCCGCCGCCGATGATGACGACGCGGCCGCCGCCGCCGATCTGCTTGGGCTGCGGCTGCACCTTCTTGCCGCCGACGACGATGCGGCCTTCGCTCTCCGACACGACGTAGCAGTCGAGCGGGCTCAGCGCGGGAGCGGCCAGCGCCTCACCGGTGCGAAGCGAGAAGCAGGCGTGATGCCACGGACACCGGATCGTGTCGCCGACGATCAGGCCGTCGGCCAGCGGTCCGTGATAATGGGTGCAGTGCGCGGCCAGCGCCGACACCGTGCCGCCGCGGCGCACCACCAGCACTGCGTCGTCGCCGACATGGCCGGCCAGCATCGCGCCTTCGGCGAGATCGGAGGAGGGGATGCCCTGAGCGAGATCGGGCCCTTTATCGTCGTCCGCCATGGCAGGTTCTCCTTTGGATCGGTCCGCTCTGGCGTTGGATGCGCGAAGGCGCCAGAAATTCCCAGGGTCAACGGCCGAACCGCGCCGCGGTTGCCCGCCGCCCACCCGCTTGCTAAGCGGGACGCAGGGCGGATCGGGACCATGGACTTCTCCCTCACCGAAGAACAGCGCGCCTTCCAGGCCACCGCGCGGCAGTTCGCCCGCGACGAGATGATGCCGCATGTGCGCGACTGGGACGAGAACGAGATCTTTCCCGTCGAGGCGCTGCGCGCCGCAGCCGGCCTCGGCTTTGCCGGCATTTATGTGCGCGACGACGTCGGCGGCTCGGCGCTCAACCGCCTCGACGCCGCGCTGATCTTCGAGGAACTGGCGCAGGGCTGCACCTCGACCGCCGCCTACATCTCGATCCACAACATGGTCGCCTGGATGATCGACCGCTTCGGCGGCGAGGACCAGCGCCGGCGCTTCCTGCCGAAGCTCTGCACCATGGAGCATTTCGCCAGTTACTGCCTGACCGAGCCGGGCTCGGGCTCGGACGCCGCCAGCCTGACGACAAGGGCGCGCCGCGACGGCGACCATTACGTGCTCGACGGCGCCAAGGCCTTCATCTCCGGCGGCGGCCGTTCCGATCTTTACCTCGTCATGTGCCGCACCGGCGATGCGAGCCCGCGCGGCATCACCTGCATCGCGGTCGAGAGCGGCACGCCGGGACTGTCGTTCGGCGCGCAGGAGAAGAAGCTCGGCTGGAAGACGCAGCCGACGGCCGCCGTGCTGTTCGAGAACTGCCGGGTGCCGGTCGCAAACCGCATCGGCGCGGAAGGGGAGGGCTTCCGCATCGCCATGGCCGGGCTCGACGGCGGCCGTCTCAACATCGGCGCCTGCTCGATCGGCGGCGCGCAGTTCTGCCTCGACCGCACCGTCGACTACATGAAGGAGCGCCGCCAGTTCGGCACGCGGCTCGCCGACTTCCAGGCGCTGCAATTCCGCATGGTCGACTACGCGACCGAGCTCGACGCCGCGCGGCTGCTGCTGCATCGCGCCGCCCACGCCGTGTCCGAGGGCGAGCCGGGCGCGACGCAGCTC
>JBQCFB010000313.1:0-9398 GCA_051959715.1 Pseudolabrys sp. | reverse complement strand
ATGCTCGGCGCGGAGGTGCGCGCCGTCACGTCCGGTTCGAAGACGCTCAAGGACGCGATGAACGAGGCGTTGCGCGACTGGGTCACCAACGTCGCCGACACGTTCTACTGCATCGGCACGGTCGCGGGTCCGCATCCCTATCCGGCGCTGGTGCGCGACTTCCAGTCGATCATCGGCCGCGAGACGCGCGAGCAGATCATGGCTGCCGAAGGCCGTCTTCCCGACTCGCTCGTCGCCTGCATCGGCGGCGGCTCTAACGCGATGGGCCTGTTCCACCCGTTCCTCGACGACCGCGCGATCGAGATCTACGGCGTCGAAGCGGCCGGCCACGGCATTCCGTCGGGCCAGCATGCCGCCTCGATCGCCGGCGGCCGTCCCGGCGTGCTGCACGGCAATCGCACCTATTTGCTGATGGACGCCGACGGCCAGATCATGGAGGCGCATTCGATCTCCGCCGGTCTCGACTATCCCGGCATTGGTCCCGAGCATTCCTGGCTCAACGACATGGGCCGCGTGACTTTCCTTTCGGCCACCGATGCCGAAGCCGTCGCGGCATTCCAGCTGTGCAGCAAGCTCGAAGGCATCATCCCGGCGCTCGAGCCGGCGCACGCGCTCGCCAAGGTGTTCGAACTCGCGCCGAAAAAGCCGAAGGATCATCTGATGGTGGTCAACGTCTCCGGCCGCGGCGACAAGGACCTCGACAGCGTCGCAGCGTGGCTGGAAACTCACCGATGACCACAAGAATTGAAAAACGCTTCGCCAAGCTGAAGGCTGACGGCCGCGCGGCGCTGGTGACCTTCACCATGGCCGGCGATCCGGACACGGCGACGTCGCTCGAGGTGATCAAGGCGCTGCCGAAGGCCGGCGCCGACATGATCGAGATCGGCATGCCGTTCACCGATCCGATGGCCGACGGTCCGGCGATCCAGGCTGCCGGCGTGCGCGCGCTCGCCGCCGGCCAGACGCTCGCCAAGACGCTGCAGATGGTGCGCGACTTTCGCGCCAGAGATAACGACACGCCGATCGTGCTGATGGGCTACTACAATCCGATCTACATCTACGGCGTCGACAAATTCCTCGTCGATGCGAAGGGCGCCGGCGTCGACGGGCTCATCGTGGTGGATTTGCCGCCGGAAGAGGACGACGAGCTGTGCATCCCGGCGCTGAAGTCGGGGCTGAACTTCATTCGTCTCGCCACGCCGACGACGGACGACCGTCGCCTGCCGGCGGTGCTGAACAACACCTCCGGCTTCGTTTACTATGTGTCGATCACCGGCATTACCGGCTCGGCCGCGCCCGATCCGGGCAAGGTCTCGGCCGCCGTCGGCCGCATCAAGAGACACACGAAACTCCCGGTGGCGGTCGGCTTCGGCGTCCGCGACGCGGCCAGCGCCCGCGCCATTGCCGAGGGTGCCGACGGCGTCGTGGTCGGCTCGGCCCTCGTCGAGATCGTGCGCAAGAGCCTCGACAAGGACGGCAAGGCGCAGGGCCAGACCGTGAAGGCGGTCGCCGCGCTCGTTTCCGAGCTGGCCGAGGGCGTCCGCAGCGCCAAAAGGGCCATGGCGACGCCATAAACCATGGTTACCCGTCGGTTGCGGGGTGACCCGCGATCCGACGGTCAGGTAAGTCTGTTTGCAGTTTTCGATGGATGCCCGGGGAAAGCCGGGGCATGAGTAGCCCATGAACTGGATATCGAACGTCGTCCGTCCGAAGATCCGCAGCTTCCTGCGCCGCGAGACGCCGGAGAACCTCTGGATCAAGTGCCCGGAGACCGGCCAGCTCGTCTTCTACAAAGACGTCGAGGCGAACCAGTTCGTCATCCCGTCGTCCGGCTATCACATGCGCATCAGCGCGCCGGCGCGGCTCAAGAGCATCTTCGACGACGGCGTGTTCGAGGACCTGCTGCTGCCGGACGTGCCGGTCGATCCGCTGCGCTTCCGCGACGAGCGCCGTTACGCCGACCGTCTCAAGGATGCGCGCACCAAGACCGGCGCGCAGGACGCGGTGAAGGTCGGCGTCGGCACGCTCGAAGGGCTGCCGGTCACGATCGGCGTCCAGGATTTCGATTTCATGGGCGGCTCGCTCGGCATGGCGGCCGGCGAGGCCGTCGTCAAAGGGCTCGAGACCGCGGCGCAGCGCCAGACGCCCTTCATCATGTTCGCCGCCTCCGGCGGCGCGCGCATGCAGGAAGGCATCCTGTCGCTGATGCAGTTGCCGCGCACGACCGTCGGCGTGCAGATGCTGCGCGAGGCGAAGAAGCCCTACATCGTCGTGCTGACCAATCCGACGACCGGCGGCGTCACCGCGTCCTATGCGATGCTGGGTGACGTGCACATCGCCGAGCCGGGCGCGCTGGTCGGCTTCGCCGGGCCGCGCGTCATCGAGCAGACGATCCGCGAGAAATTGCCCGAAGGCTTCCAGCGCTCTGAATACCTCGCCGCGCACGGCATGGTGGACATGGTCGTGCATCGTCACAAATTGCGCGAGACGCTGGCGCGGCTGTGCCGCGTGCTGACCAAGGCGCCGGCGTCCGCGCCGCAGGCCAGCCTCCCGGTTCCCGCGCACGCGTAGTTGATCCATACGCCCTCCGCTTGTCATCGCCGGGCTTGACCCGGCGATCCCGCTTATGGATGCAAGACCGTGCTAAACTAGTCGGGGTCATCGGGTCGCGTCGCTTCGCGGCCGCCCGGTGACGACAGAAAAACATGACCCACATCGACTCCATCCTCGAACGGCTGACGGCGCTGCATCCCAAGCGCATCGACCTGTCGCTCGGCCGCATTGAGCGGCTGCTTGCCTTGCTCGACCATCCCGAGAAGAAGCTGCCGCCGGTGATCCATGTCGCCGGCACCAATGGCAAAGGCTCGACCGTCACCTTCCTGCGCACGATCATGGAAGCCGCCGGCCTCTCCGTGCACACCTACACCTCGCCGCACCTCGTGCGCTTCAACGAGCGTTTTCGTCTCGGCGAAAAAGGCGAAGGCAAGCTCGTGTCCGACGCCGCTCTTGCGGCGGCGATGGAGGACTGCGAGCGCGCCAATGGCGGCGCGCCGATCACCGTGTTCGAGATCACGACCGCCGCCGGCATGCTGCTGTTCTCGCGCCACCCGGCCGATGTGCTCGTGCTCGAAGTGGGTCTCGGCGGCAGGCTCGATGCGACCAACGTCATCGACACACCGCTCGCCAGCGTCATCACCCGCGTCTCGATCGACCACACCGACTTCCTCGGGCCGACGCTCGCCGGCATCGCCACGGAGAAGGCCGGCATCATCAAGCGCAATGCGCCCGCCATCGTCGCCGCGCAGCAGCGCGACGCGCTGGCGGCGATCGAGAAGCAGGCGGCGCGACTGGGCGCGCCGCTCAAGATCGCCGGCGAGGATTTCACCGCGACGGAAGAGCGCGGCCGGCTCGTCTACCAGGACGACAACGGACTGCTCGATTTGCCGCCGCCGCGGCTCTATGGCCGCCATCAGTACGAGAATGCGGGACTCGCTATCGCGACCTTGCGCACGCTCGACCGGTTCAAGATTCCGCACGCCGCCTTCGAAGCCGGCATCGCCAAGGCCGAATGGCCGGCGCGCATGAACCGGCTGACGCAGGGCGCGCTGGTCGATCTCGCGCCGAAGGGCAGCGAAGTCTGGCTCGACGGCGGTCATAATCCGGACGGCGGGCGCGCCATCGCCGCCACCTTCGCCGACCTGGAGGAGCGCGTGTCGCGGCCGTTGGTGATGATCTGCGGCATGCTGACCAGCAAGGACTGCGAAGGCTTCCTGCGCAATTTCACAGGGCTCGCGCGCCGCATGATCGCGATCCCGGTGCCGGGCGTCGAGAAGAGCATGAGCGCGGAGGCGCTCGCCGATTGCGCCCGCGGCATCGGCCTGTCGGCGACCAGCCGCGACACCATCACCGAGGCCTTCGAGGCAGTGCGCAAGCTCGACCTCGATCCGCCGCCGCGCGTGCTGATCACGGGCTCGCTGTATCTTGCCGGCGACGTGCTGCGGCAGAACGGGACGCTGCCGACATAGGGTCTTCTTCATCCCTCCTCCGCTTGCGGGGGAGGGATAAGAACGCAAATGGCCGGGACGAGGCCCGGCCATTCCGAATTCAAATTGCGCCGGAAGCGTCAGACGCCCGACGAGATCCACTGCTGAAGCTTCTGCTTCGGCGCGGCGCCGACCTGGCGCGAGGCGATCTGGCCGTCCTTGAACATCATCAGCGTCGGGATCGACATGATGCCGTACTGCGCGGCGACCTTCGGGTTCTCGTCGACGTTGAGTTTGACGATCTTGACCTTGTCGCCGAGCTGGCCGGCGATCTCTTCCAACGCCGGCGCGATCATGCGGCAGGGGCCGCACCACTCGGCCCAGAAATCGACGACGACCGGCTCCTTGGCCTTCAGCACGTCCGCTTCGAAGCTCGCATCCGATACCTTGCCGACGGCCATGGGACTACCTCGTCTTGTCTGTGAGGGCGCTTCAGCGGCGCCGCGAAAAGAAGGAGCGCCGAACGTATGAAGGGCGTTCCGCAGCGTCAAGGCAGGCTCACGCGGGCTTGACCTGCGCCAGCGCGGCGTCGAGATCGTCCGCCGAAAGCTCCATCAGATCAGGGACTTCGGTCCAGACCAGCGCGGCGCGGATGACGCGTCCCGGATACAGGCGCGCGAGCACCGCGCGATAGAGCGCGAGCTGCTGCACATAGCCCGGCGGCACGTCCTCGATTCGCTGCGGCGCGGGACGGTTGGTCTTGAAGTCGGCGATCAGGACTTCGTCCGGCGTCACCACCAGCCGATCGACCTGGCCGCTGACGCGCCTCTGCTCGCCGTTGACGAGCAGCCGCCCGACGATCGGCACTTCGGCGCGGCTGCCCAGCGTGTAGAGCGCGGCGAAGCCTGCATGCGCGAGGAGGCGCAGCACCTGCTCGGCGATCGTCGCGCGCTCCTCGGCCGGGAGATCGCCGCCGGCGCGGGCGAGATAGTCCTCGGCGGCGGCGCGGCGGCGGGCGTCGGGAATGTCGGGCAGCGACTGCATCAGCCGGTGCGTCAGCGAGCCGCGCAGGAGCGCCTGCGTCCGGCCGGCGAACGACGGCGGCCGGGCTTCGCCTTCCGGCAAGCCGGACGGCGTCAGCGTCGGCGCCGTCGCCGAGCGTGGCGCATCGTGCGTCAGCCAGGGCGGCAGCGTGACGGAGGGTTCAGCCACCGCCTGACGTTCTTCGCCGGCAGGTGCGTTCGCGTGGCCGTCGTCCGGCGCCTTGCGGAACCGGCGCACCGTGCCGTCACCATCGCCAATGCCGTCATCCGCCGGTTCAGGCTTGCTCGCATCGCCGAGCGCGTTCTCGACGAGCGCGTACCAACAGCCATCGGGAATCCTGTTGTCGCCCTTGAGCCCGGCGACGATCAGCCGCTCGGCGGCGCGCGTCATCGCCACGTAGAGCAGCCGGCGATACTCGTCGGTGGCTTCCTGCAATTTCGCGGCGCGCGCTGCGGCCATCGTGGCGCTGTCATTGGCCCTGGCGCCGGCCCAGATCATCGGGTGGGCCGCGCCCGGCGGCGACTTTTCCGCCGGCAGCGACAGCAGCTTCGGCGGGATGGCGCCTTCCGGCCGCGTCGTCGTGTCGGCGAGAATGACGATCGGCGCCTCGAGGCCCTTGGCGCCGTGCACGGTCATGACGCGCACCTCGTCGCGCTCCATTTCCATGTCGCGCTTCACTTCGGCCTCCGCGGCGCGCAGCCACGCGACGAAGCCCTGCAAGGTCGGCGTCTCGCGCGCCTCATAGTCGAGCGCGAGATTGAGAAACTCGTCGAGCGCGTCTGCCGCTTCATGACCGAGCCGCGACAGGAACTGCCGGCGGCCGTCATGAGCGCCGAGCAGCCAGGCGTAAAAGGCGAAGGGTGACAAGGCGCGCGATTGACCGCGGATCGTGTCGAACCGCGCGGCAAGGTCGGGCCGCTGCGCGCGCAGCGCGGCGTCGAGACTGTCCGGACGCCGCCACGCCAGCTTCTCCAGCGCTGTGTCGTCGACGCCGAACAGCGGGCTCTTGAGCACCGTCGCGACCGCGAGATCGTCCTGCGGCAGCAGCAGCGCGTCGGCGAGCACCATCAGGTCCATCACCGCAATGTGCTCGGTCAGCACGAGGCGGTCGGCGCCCGCGACCGGGATGCGCGCCTGCTTGAGCGCACGGATGATGCCTTCGAACAAAGGTCCGCGCTGGCGCACCAGGATGAGGACGTCCTTCGGCGAACGGCCCTGCCGCGTCCACGCCGCGACGGTGCCGGCGATGCGCTCGGCGAGCTTGGCCGGCGCGCTGCGCGCTGTTTGCAGGTCGAACGGCGCCTGCCAGCCGGGCTTCTTGTCGACGATGTCCGCTTCGGTGAGAGCCCACAGTTCGACGAGGCCGGGCGCCTTGTCGGGCAGCGACTGATGCACCGGTGCGACATTGTCGGCGCTGAGGCCGGCATGCGCTGCGGCGCTTTCGAACACCGCATCGACGGCCCCCAGCACATTGGCGCCGGAGCGGAACGACGTCTTGAACTCGATGCCCTCGAAGGCGAGCGCGGCGCGCTGATGCAGCGTTCTGAAATGCAGGCGGTTGTCGGCGAACTCCTGCGGCGCGGCGCCCTGAAACGAGAAGATGGATTGCTTTTCGTCGCCGACGGCGAAGATCGTGCGCATGCGGTCATGCGCGCCCTTGCCGGCGAAGAACTCGCCGACCAGCGCCTTGACGATCGCCCACTGCTTCGGGCTCGTGTCCTGCGCCTCGTCGATCAGGACGTGATGGATGCCGCTGTCGAGCTTGTAATGCACCCAGGCGGCGCTCTGCTCGTCGAGCAGCTCGAGAGTCTTGTCGATCAGGTCTTCGTAATCGAGAAAGCCGCGCCGATTCTTGGCGTCACGGAAACGGCCGATAACCACGTAGGCGATGGTGAACAGCGCCATGCTGCGATCGCGCGCCTCGACGGCGCGCTTTTTCGTCAGCAAGGCCCAGACGCGGTCGCGCTCCTTGTTCAGGCGTGCGCACAGGTCCGGATAGCTCTTCTGAAGGCCGGTGGTGACGATGCGTTCGCGGGTCTTGTCGCGGGCGCCGGTGCAGAAGATATCGAGGTACGTATCGATGCGTCGCGCCATTTCGAGGGCAGAAAGCGCACGAAAACGGTCGGCCTGCTGCCTGTCGGTCTTGGTTCCGCTCTGTAGCACGTCGGCGACCGCCGGCCATTCCGTCTCGATGACGTGCGCCTCGGCAAACAAGGCGGCGTGGACCGAATCGATCGTGTCATCGGCGGAGATGCCCAATGACTGCGATAGCTGCGCCTTGGCGTTGTCGAGTCCGCCCGCCGTCTCGATCCAGCGCACCAGGGCGTCGCGCTCGCGGATGACGTTGCGGACCATGTCCTGAAAGGTTTGATCGGCGGCGGCGAGCACGGCCTGCGCCAGTGCGCGGCCGAGCGGCGTGGCCGGCGCGTTCGACGCCTCCAGCAGCACGTCCATGGTCAGCTTGTGCAGCAACTGATGCTCGGTCGCGTCGTCGAGCACCTCGAAGCGGGCCGGCACATTGGCCTCGAACGGGAACAGATGCAGCAACTGCGTGCAGAAGGCGTGGATGGTCTGCACCTTCAATCCGCCCGGCGTGTCGAGCGCCAGCGCGAACAATTGCCGCGCCCGCAGCCGCGTCATCGGCGTGATGGCCTTGACGCCGGTCCTGCGGATCGCATCGTCGAGCGCGGCGTCCTCCAGCACGGTCCAGCCGCGCAGCACGTCGAACACGCGGTTCGCCATGTTGGCGGCGGCGGCCTTGGTGAAGGTGATGCAGAGGATGCGCGCCGGGTCGGTGCCGTTCAGCAAGAGGCGGATGACGCGTTGCGCCAGCACGTGGGTCTTGCCCGAGCCGGCATTGGCCGACACCCAGGCGGATTGAGCGGGATCGGATGCCGCGGTCTGAAGCGCGACGACGTCGGGCGGAATGGTGGCGGGCTTGCTCATTCGTCCGCCTTGTCGCCGGGGCCGCCGGTCAGCGACCACTCCTGAATGCGGGCGAGATGATCGTAGGTGCCGTAGTGCGTGCTCCACATCGGATGGCGCAGCGACATGTAAGGCTTCGCCGGATCGGCGAACTGCGCCAGAACCTTGGTCAGTTCGGCGAGCGCGGAATCCGCCTGAACGTCCGGCGTGCTGCCGTCCTTGAACGTGATCTCCTTCTCCTCGCCGGCTTCGGCGCCGCCGCGCAGCCGGACATACAGCAGTTCGCCGACCGATCCGCCGGCCGGGAAGTCCTTGAAGCCGCCGGCGCGAAGAATGGCCGCCTCCAGCGTCAATTGCGGCGACAAGCCGGTCCGCACCTGCGGCTCGCTCGGCGGCATGCCGGTCTTGTAGTCGATGATCGCGTACCGGCCATCGCTGAGGGCCTCGATGCGGTCGGCGCGCACCGTCAGATGGAATGTGTCATTGCCGAACGGAATGGCGATGCGTCCGCCGATCTCGATGGCCAGCGACGACGCATTCTCGCGGCGTTGCCGGTCGAATTTCGCGAACCATGCGGCGATGCGCTCGAAGCGCGGCCACCAGAAGGCCCGCGCTTCAGGAAAGCTCTCAAGCGGCTTGAAATGCTTGCGGCCGATCGCCAGCAACTCTGGAACCGGGTCGTCCGGCATTTTCTGCGGATGCGCCTTGTCGAAGTCGGCGAGGCTATCGTGAATGACATTGCCGCGATCGGACGCGCCCGGCGGCGTGTCGATATCGTCGAGCGGCCGCAGGTCGAGCACATGCTTGGCGTAGATCGTATAGGGGTCGCGCAGCAGGTCTTCGATTTCGGTCACGCTGAGGCGGCGCGGCCGCGCTTCGAACGGCGGTGTCGGCGCCGGGCGCGGCGCCGGAGTCACCGTCTCGGTTTCGTCGAGCTTGCGCGCCAGCGCGACATAATGCGCGCCGCGCTGCTGCGCCGCTTTCCAGCGCGCTTCGCCGACGACCGCGGCAAGCCGCTGCACAAACCGTGACGCCACGGTCGGCTCGCCGCCGAGCTTGGCCGGCCGCGACAGGATCACTTCGCCGGCGCCGAGCGCTTGCGCGAAGTCATGCGCCGACAGGCCGATGCGGCGCTCCGGCAGATCGAGGCCGAGTTGCCGCCGCATCGGGCGGGACAACCAGGAATCGGCCTGGGCTTCCGGCGGCCACACGCCTTCGACCAGACCGCCGAGCACCAGGCGGTCGACATGCTGCAGACGCGCTTCGAGCAAGCCGAAGATGCGGATGCGCGCTTCGGCTGGCGGTCGGTAGAGGGTCCGATCGGCAATGGCGAGATGAAACAGCTCGGTGTAGTCGAAGGCAGTGACGTCGAACGCTTCCGCGTCCGCGATCTCCTCGAAGGCCTTCGACAGGTCATCGGTCATGCCGCCGAGATGCGTCACGGCC
>JBQCFB010000312.1:0-3316 GCA_051959715.1 Pseudolabrys sp. | reverse complement strand
AGGAACCGCACCGCACGGTCGAGCCGTTTGTTCCCTGAGAGGCGACCGATCGCCAAAAGCCGCTTCTGCGGTTCCTTGGCGCCGGCGTCGAAGAATTTTGCGGTATCGGCGCCGTTCTCGATCAGCACGCGCCCTCGCGCGCGGACCCTTCGGAACATGTCGTCGTCGTGTTCGCTGACGGCGGCGACACCTGAATACCAGCTCAACGAAAGTCGCGTCACGAATTGGAAGTAAAGGCGCTTCAGGCGCGCAGCAAAGCCGGTGTGAAAGAAGCCGCCGTGCGTCGAAACGACCAGTTTTCGACGATGGAACGGCGCGGTCCAGGCCAGATAGTCGAAAAAGAAATCGATTCCATGCACATGAACGACGTCCGCGTCCTTGACGTGCCGAAGCGTCGATAGCGCAACCGGATATCGCCGCGACCCGACATACGGCACGCGCACGATCTCGAAGCCATTGAACCATTCATGCGCTGGTAATCTGTGCGGCTTCGCCGCATTGAAGACCCGGTCGAGCGTGACGATCCGGACCTGGTGACCTTTGGCGCGCTGCGCGCTGGCGAGATTCTCGACGACGTTTTCCATTCCACCAACGGCCGGATGGAATTGGCGCACGACGTGCGTGATGCGCATGTTGTCTCATGTCCTGAAAAACCCCGAGCGCCAACGCTCTGCGCGCGACTCCGTTCCGTGATCACTCGCTGCGCAGTCTGCCGATAAATGCGGCGCATCGCTTTCACCTTTGCGCCGCTTTGCCGTCGTCTTGCCACCACGAATCTTCGCTGCAATGGGCGAAGCATGCTGCCATGAATACCGGCGCAGGAACTGGAAATCCTGCCTCGCTGGCGTTTCTCAATTTGATACAGCCGGAGAACCGGATGCGCGCGCGTGTGTCACAACGGTCGATCGCCGCGCTTCTCGCCGTCGCGTTGAGTGCGTTCGGTGCCGCAGGCGCGAATGCCGCGGACAGCCAATTCCTGACCGGCGTGAACATTGCCGGCGCGGAGTTCAACGGCAAAACACTGCCCGGCGTCGCCGGCAAGGATTACTTCTACCCGAAGCCCGAAACGCTGGCGCACTTCGCGTCCGAAGGCATGAACGTCATCAGGCTGCCGTTCCGCTGGGAGCGCATCCAGCCGGAGCTCAACGGCGAACTCGATCCGGCGGAGTACCGCCGGCTCGCCGACACCGTCCATCAGGCGACGGCGAAGAAGCTCTACGTCATTCTCGACGTGCACAATTACGCCGCCTACCAGAACAAGCCGATCGGCTCGCCCGAGGTGCCGATCGAAGCTTTCGCGGACCTTTGGAAGCGGCTTGCCGGCAAGTTCAAGAAGGAGACTCAGGTCGGCTTCGGCCTGATGAACGAGCCCAAGGGATTGCCGACGGAGACGTGGCTCGGTGCGGCGAACGCGGCGATCGCGCAGATCAGGGCGGCGGGCGCGAAGAACATCGTCTTCGTTCCGGGCAACGGCTGGACCGGCGCGCATAGCTGGTTCAGCAAGGGCTACGGCACGCCGAACGCCGCGGTGATGCTCGGCATCAATGACCCCGGCAACAATTACGTCTACGAGCTGCATCAGTATCTCGACTCGAATTATTCCGGCACGCATCCGGAATGCCAGAGCGAGCGGATCGGCGTCACGGCGCTGACCGCTGTTACCGAATGGCTGCGCCAGCATCACAAGCGCGGCTTCCTCGGCGAATTCGGCGTCGGCAGCAACCCGACCTGCATGGCCGCGCTCGATGCCATGCTCACGCACATCGACAGGAATCGCGACGTCTGGCTCGGCTGGACCTATTGGGCGGCCGGCGCCTGGCCGGCGCGCTACTTCACCAGCGTGCAGCCGGTCAACGGCGCCGACACGGCGCAGATGCAGGTGCTGCTCAAGCACGTGCACGGCGCGCCGCAGAACCGCGCTGCCAATCCATGAGCCTCGTCGCCGCCCCACGGCTGACGCACGCGGTCGCGTCGCCGCTGCCGGCCTTGCCGCCGCTCGCCGTCTACGCCGTGATGCTTGGCGCCATGTCCTTCCACATGGCCGTGTGCTTCGTGAACACGAAGGTCGGCGGCGTCGGCAATGGCGCGCTGATCGCGTCGGAGATCATCATCGTCGGCACGGTGCTGATGCTGTCCTATCCGGCGATCGACTATGCGCGCTTTCTGGTGGTAGGCGGCGTGCTGTTCTATCTCGTCGTGCTGGCCGTGACGCGCACGGCGATCCATGGCGAACCGCTCGGCATCAAGCCAGTGCGCGACCTCTTGATCCCGATCGCCTTTTTCTTCTTCGGCACGCGCTCGGCCGACATACGCCGCGCTGATCGCCTCGTCGCCATCGCCGCCGCCATCGCGGTCGGGGTCGGCATCGTCGAATACGCGTTCCCGGACCGGTTCACCGACGTCTTCAACATTGCGCGCTTCTATATCGACCGTGGCGCGATGCATACCGGCCAGTCGCCGCAATCGTCGAACCTGTTCATCAGCGGCATCCGGCCCGATGCGCTCGGCGGCCGCAACCTGCTGCCCTTCCTCGGCGAGCACCGCGTCTCGTCGGTGTTCCTCGAGCCCATCTCGGCCGGCAATTTCGGCATCATCGTCTTCATGTGGGGCCTGGTGCGGTCACTCGCCCGCGGCCGCGCCACCTGGGGCTTGTTCGCCGCGGCGGCGATCATGATCGTGCTGTCGGACAGCCGCTTCGGCGCGATGTTCTGCCTGGTCGCCGCCTGCATCGCGATCCTGCCACCGGCCATTGGCGCGGCCGTCGCGGGCACGCTGCCGGCGGTCGCGCTCGCGGCGCTGATCTTCCTGCCTGAGCATCTCGAAAAGATGCACGTGATCGGCAACGGCTTCGTCAGCCGCCTCATCCTGTCCGGCCAGTTCATCGCGGCGCTCGATCTGCAGAACTGGTTCGGCGTCCTGACGCCGGATTTCCAGCCGTTCGATTCCGGCTACGCCTATTCCTTCATCGGCTTCGGCATCGTCGGGGCGGCGGCGCTGTGGGCGGTGTTCTGGATGATCGGCGGCCGCGGCTGGCAGTTCCACACGTACAAGAACCTGGTCGGCGCTTACTATGGCGTGCTGCTGTGCGTGAGCAATTCGCCGTACACGATCAAGACGGCGTCGCTGCTCTGGTTTCTGCTGGGCGCGCTCTCGGCGACCCGCGATCCGGGGCTCGTTGCGCAGCGCGGATCGCTGTATCGGCGTAGGCCTCGGGGTCGAGCAGCCGCCGTGCGATCTCTTCCCAGCTCAGGAAGCGCGCCGCGCCGGCAAAGCGGCCACGCGCCAGCGCCCGGCCTATAGCGCGTGCGATGCCGTC
>JBQCFB010000311.1:0-2351 GCA_051959715.1 Pseudolabrys sp. | reverse complement strand
GCCCTGCTCGCGCGCGAACTGCCCGAGAAGGATTGCCCGCCGGTGCGGGTCAAGCTCCTCTCCGAGCGCCTGATCGCGTTTCGCGACAGCGAGGGCCGGCTCGGCCTCATGGACGAGTTCTGCGCGCACCGCGGCGTGTCGTTGTGGTTCGGCCGCAACGAGGAAGGGGGTTTGCGCTGCCCCTATCACGGCTGGAAATACGACCACACCGGCCAGTGCGTCGAAGTGCCGTCGGAGCCGGTCGAGAGCGGCTTCTGCAAGAAGATCAAGCTGAAGTCGTATCCGCTGATCGAGCGCGGCGGCGTGCTGTGGACCTACATGGGGCCGGCGGACAAGGCGCCGCCGCTGCCGGAGTGGGAATTCGCGCTGGTGCCGGACGCGCAGCGCTTCGTCTCCAAGCGCATCCAGGAATCGAACTGGCTGCAGGCGATGGAAGGCGGCATCGACTCGAGCCACGTGTCGTTCCTGCATCGCGGCGAGCTCAACACCGATCCGCTGTTCAAGGGCGCGCGGGCCAATCAATACAATCTGCGCGACTCGCGCCCCGTGTTCGAAGTGGTGGAGAGCGCCGGCGGGCTTTACATCGGCGCGCGGCGCGACGCCGACGAGGGCAATTATTACTGGCGCATCACGCAGTGGGTGATGCCGTCCTTCACCATGATCCCGCCGCGCGGCAATCATCCGGTGCACGGACACTTCTGGATCCCGATCGACGACGAGACCTGCTGGACCTGGAGCTTCGACTACCATCCGACGCGCCCGCTCACCGCCGAGCAGGTCAAGGCGATGGAGGACGGCAAGGGCATCCACGTCAAATACGTGCCCAGCACATTCCGGCCGCTCGCCAACAAGGACAACGACTACCTGATCGACCGCGCGGCGCAGAAGGCCGGCCGCACCTATAGCGGCGTCGAAGGCATCGGCATGCAGGATGCCTCGCTCCAGGAGAGCATGGGTCCGATCGTCGACCGCACCAAGGAGAACCTCGTCTCGACCGACAACGGCATCATCATGGCGCGGCACCGGCTGCTCCGCGCGGTGAAGGCGCTCATGCAGAACGAGACCGTGCCGCCGGGCGTGGACATTGCGCACCAGCGCGTGCGCTCCGCCGCGGTCGTGCTGCCGCCGGGCCGGCCCTTCATCGAGGCCGCGAAGGAAGCCCTGACGGTGCAGGAAGGGACCGCGCATGCGTCCGTCTGAGCCGCGCACGCCGGAGGCGCACCGTGCCGAGTGAATCCGCGCGCGCGAGCAGCGCGCTCGAGGCGGCGTTCCGCATCGACGCACCGAATGCGCGCGCCCGCGCCACCAGGGTCGTTGCGCTCGACCGGCCGAGCGCGGCGGTGATCGCCCGCCTCGCGCAATCGGCCTGGACCGGCGCGGCGTTTCTCACCGTCCCCACCGAAGCGCCGGGGCGCGACGGTGCGTTCTCGGTGTCTGGCTGGCTCAGCGACCTCGCCGGACACGCCAAGAACCTGGCCGACGAAATCGCCGGCGCCGATCAGGTCGTCATGGTGGCGACGGCCGGCGAAAACGCCGAAGCCGCCTCGATCATCGGCGAGGCGTGCAGCGTCAGGCGCATCATGACCACCGGGCTGATCCTCGCCGGCGCCGCGACGCCGGACGAGGCGCTCTCGCGCACGCTGTCGCATCTGCGTCCCTGGGCGCTGATGCTGGTGGTCGCGAGCGGCGAGGAGTACATCGAGGACATGCTGACGGCGCTCCGTGCCTGAGAAGACGCCGAACGGAATGACGGGGAGAACTGGAATGCGCGTGCTGACTGCAATCGCTCTCGCGCTGATGGCGATGACCTCCATTGCCTCTGCGCAGGACGCAACGAGCGACTATCCAAGCCGGCCGATCAAGATCGTCGTCTGCGTCCCCGCAGGCGGCGGCGTCGACACGGTCGCGCGGGTCGTCGCGAAAGAACTCCAGGAGAAGCTCGGGCAGCCGGTCGTGGTTGAGAACCGCGCCGGCGCGGCCGGCAA
Source organism: Pseudolabrys sp. (assembly GCA_051959715.1). Lineage (GTDB taxonomy): Bacteria > Pseudomonadota > Alphaproteobacteria > Rhizobiales > Xanthobacteraceae > Pseudolabrys. The sequence goes on along the minus strand of JBQCFB010000311.1, from coordinate 366 downwards.
TATCGGCGCCGACTTCGTCTTCCATTCCAAGCCGGACGGCTACACGCTGCTCGCGGCGCAGCCAGCCCCCCTCACCGTCAATCCGCTCCTCTACAAGGACATGACCTTCGATCCGACCAGGTTCGTGCCCGTCGGCATCATGACCTCGGCGCCGAACGTGCTGATGGTCCGGTCCAATTTTCCGGCCAAGACCGCGCAGGAATTCATCGCCTACGCCAAGGCCAATCCCGGCAAGATCAACTTCGGCTCGCAGGGGATCGGAACGACGTCGCACCTGACCACGGCGCTGTTCGAGGAGCTCACCGGCACGTCGATGGTGCACGTGCCCTTCAAGGGCACCGCGCCGGCGCTGAACGCGCTCCTCGG
>JBQCFB010000310.1:0-11887 GCA_051959715.1 Pseudolabrys sp. | reverse complement strand
CTATTCGAAGCCGAAGGAGTTCGCCCACACCGGCTACAAGCCGCGCGTGAAGGGCGACATGGACAAGATCCAGCAGGCCATCGCCCTCATGGCGCACGCCAAGAAGCCGGTGTTCTACACCGGCGGCGGCGTCGTCAATTCGGGGAAGGCGGCGAGCGAATTGCTGCGCGAGCTGGTCAAGCTCACCGGCTTCCCGATCACCTCGACCTTGATGGGGCTTGGCGCCTATCCCGCCGCCGATCCGCAGTGGCTCGGCATGCTCGGCATGCACGGCACGCTCGAGGCCAACATGGCGATGCACGACTGCGACGTCATGGTCTGCATCGGCGCGCGCTTCGACGACCGCATCACCGGCAGGCTCGACGCCTTCTCGCCCGGCTCGAAGAAGATCCACATCGACATCGACCCGTCCTCGATCAACAAGAACGTCAAGGTCGACGTGCCGATCGTCGGCGACTGCGCGCACGTGCTGGAAGACATGGTCCGGCTGTGGCGCACGCAGGCGCATCACCCCGACAAGAAGGCGCTGTCGATGTGGTGGACGCAGATCGACAAGTGGCGCGGCCGCAAGTCGCTCGCCTACCGGGCATCGAACGAGGTGATCAAGCCGCAATATGCAATCCAGCGGCTCTACGAGCTGACCAAGGATCGCGACGTCTACATCACGACCGAAGTCGGCCAGCACCAGATGTGGGCGGCGCAGTTCTACGGCTTCCAGGAGCCGAACCGCTGGATGACCTCCGGCGGCCTCGGCACCATGGGCTACGGCCTGCCGGCCTCTGTCGGCGTGCAGCTCGCGCATCCGAAATCGCTGGTCATCGACATTGCCGGCGAGGCGAGCGTGCAGATGACGATGCAGGAGCTCTCGACGGCGGTGCAGTACCGGCTGCCGATCAAGGTGTTCATCCTGAACAACAAGTACATGGGCATGGTGCGGCAGTGGCAGGAGCTGCTGCACGGCGGCCGCTATTCGGAGAGCTATTCCGAGGCGCTGCCGGACTTCGTCAAGCTCGCCGAGGCGATGCATGCCGTCGGCATTCGCTGCGAGAAGCCGGGCGATCTCGATCATTCCATCAAGGAAATGATCAATGTCGACCGGCCGGTGCTGTTCGACTGCGTGGTCGATCCGGCCGAGAACTGCTTCCCGATGATCCCGTCGGGCCGCGCGCACAACGAGATGTTGCTCGGCGACGCAGCCGAGAAGCTGGAAGACGCGATCACCGAAGAAGGCAAGATGCTGGTGTAGCCACGTACGGAATGCGGTCATGAAAATTGCGATCATCGGCGCCGGCAATGTCGGCGGTGCGCTGGGCAAGGCCTGGGCTGAAAAGGCCGGCCACGAGGTGTTTTTCGGCGTGCGTCAGCCGGCGTCGGACAAGACGCGTGCCGTGCTCGGCGGCATCCGCGGCAAGGCGCAGGCCGGCACGCCGCAAGAGGCGGCCGCCTTCGCCGAGGTCATTGTCTTGACGACGCCCTGGCCGGAGACAGAAGGCGCGATCCGCACGATGGGCAGCCTCAAGGGCAAGATCGTGGTCGACTGCACCAATCCGCTCGGCATGGTCGACGGAAGGCTCGGGCTGACAATCGGTCACAGCATTTCGGGCGGCGAGAAAGTGCAGGGCTGGGCGGCCGGCGCGTCCGTCTACAAGACGCTGAACACGACCGGTTACAGCAACATGGCGGACACGAGCTTCAAGGCCGGCAAGCCGGTGATGTTCGTCGCGAGCGACGATGCCGGCAACAAGCCGGCAGTGATGAAGCTCGTCGGCGAGCTCGGCTTCGACATGGTCGATGCCGGCCCGCTGCGCAGCGCGCGCCTCCTGGAGGCGCATGCCATGCTCTGGATCGATCTCGCGCTCAACCACGGCCTCGGCCGGGACTGGGCCTTTTCAATTCTTCGACGGTAAGGACGATCGCCGTGAACGCACCGACGACTTCGCATTATCCATCCGCGCCGACCGAGCAGCGCGCCGAGACGCACACTTTGTCGGTGCTCGTAGACAACGAGCCCGGCGTTCTCGCGCGCGTCATCGGCCTGTTCTCCGGCCGCGGCTACAACATCGAGTCGCTCACGGTGTCGGAGACCGAGCACGCCAAGCACCAGTCGCTTATTACCATCGTCACCACTGGCACGCCGATGGTGATCGAGCAGATCAAGAACCAGCTCGACCGCCTGGTGCCGATCCATCGCGTCGTTGACATGACGCTCACGGGCGATTCGATCGAGCGCGAACTCGCCATGGTGAAGGTGCGCGGCAAGGGCGAGCAGCGGGTCGAAGCGCTGCGGCTGGCGGATGCCTTCCGCGCCCGCGTCATCGACGCCACCACCGAGAGCTTCGTGTTCGAGATCACCGGCGGTTCCTCGAAGGTCGAGCAGTTCGTCGCGCTGATGCTGCCGCTCGGACTCGTCGAAGTCGCGCGCACCGGTATCGCCGCCATCCGGAGAGGTCCGGAAGGGCTGTGAAATGCCCCTCGACCTTTTCATCGCGCTCACCGTGTTCTCCACGGTGATGGCATTCACGCCGGGGCCGAACACGATCATGCTCGCCGCGTCCGGCGTCAATTTCGGCTTCAACAGCACGATCCCGCACATGGCCGGGGTGACGATCGGCTTCGTCGTGCTGCTCGCGGCGTGCGCGGCCGGGCTCGGCGCGATCTTCATCGCCGTCCCGCAGCTCCACGTCGTGCTGAAGGTCGCGGGCGCGCTCTACATGGTCTGGCTCGCCTGGAAGGTCGCGACGGCGCACATGGCCGGCGAGTCCGCCTCCGGCCCGTCGCAGCCCTTCACCTTCATGCAGGCGGCCGCGTTCCAGTGGGTCAATCCGAAGGCGGTGGTCATCGCGATCACCACCGCCACCCTTTACGTCCGGCCGGGCCATTTCGGCGGCGACGTTACGGTGATGCTGTTCATCATGCTGGTCACGACCGTCGGGTCGGTGGTGGCCTGGACCGGCTTCGGCGTGGCGCTGCGTCGACTGCTGACAAACCCGCGCCGTGCGCGCATTTTCAACGTCTCCATGGCGCTGCTGCTGGTCGGCAGCATCGTGCCGATGGTGGCGTAAGGCCCGATTTTAAGCGGCATCCGGGCCTTGTCGGCCGTGTCCGGGCGTCCTAGAAGCATGGCCGAGTTTGAAGGGGTAATCAGAGGATCATCATGCGTGTCTATTACGATCGCGACGCCGACCTGAACCTGATCAAGGGGAAGAAGGTCGCCATTGTCGGCTATGGCAGCCAGGGCCACGCCCACGCGCTCAACCTGCGCGACTCGGGCGTGAAGGAAGTCGCGGTCGCGCTGCGCAAGGGCTCGGCCTCGGCGAAGAAGGCCGAAGGCGAGAAGTTCAAGGTGATGGAAGTCGCCGAAGCCGCCAAGTGGGCTGACGTCGTGATGATGCTCACGCCGGACGAGCTCCAGGGCGACATCTACCGCGACCACCTCGCCCAGAACATGAAGAACGGCGCTGCGCTCCTGTTCGCGCACGGCCTCAACGTTCACTTCAACCTGATCGAGCCGCGCGCCGACATCGACGTGCTGATGGTCGCGCCGAAGGGCCCGGGCCACACCGTCCGCGGCGAGTATCAGCGCGGCGCCGGCGTGCCGTGCCTGATCGCGATCCACACGGACGCGTCCGGCAATGCGCACGACCTCGGCCTCTCTTATGCCTCGGCGCTCGGCGGCGGCCGCGCCGGCATCATCGAGACGACCTTCAAGGACGAGTGCGAGACCGATCTGTTCGGCGAACAGGCCGTGCTGTGCGGCGGCGTGGTCGAGCTCATGAAGGCCGGCTACGAGACGCTGTGCGAGGCCGGCTACGCGCCGGAGATGGCCTACTTCGAGTGCATCCACGAGATGAAGCTGATCGTCGACCTGATCTATCAGGGCGGCATCGCCAACATGAACTACTCGGTGTCGAACACGGCCGAGTACGGCGAATACGTCACCGGGCCGCGCATCATCCCGGCCGAGACCAAGGCGGAGATGAAGCGCGTGCTGAACGACATCCAGTCGGGCCGCTTCACCCGCGACTGGATGCTGGAGAACAAGGTCAACCAGACCTCGTTCAAGGCGACGCGCGCCAAGCTCGCCGAGCACTCGGTCGAGAAGGTCGGCGAGAAGCTGCGCGAGATGATGCCCTGGATCAAGCAGGGCGCGCTGGTCGACAAATCGAAGAACTAAGATGCGTGCGCTGCGGATCGCAGCGATCGGAGCGGCCGCCCTTGTCGGGGCGGCCGTTTCTGCTTCTGCCGGCGACCAGGGCGATCCCGAGCAGGATTGCGGCGTCAGCACGCCGGAAATGGTCGCGTGCCTCGGCGCCAAGGCGGCGCAGTGGGACAAGCGGCTGAACGCGGCCTACAAGAGTGCGCTCGACGCGGCCCAGGGCGAGCAGCGCGAGCAGTTGCGGGCCGCGCAGCGGCTGTGGGTGCAGTACCGCGACGCCAATTGCGCCTATTATTTCATGGGCGAGGGCACCATCGCCCGCGTCGAGGCCGCCGACTGCACCTACCGCATGACCCGCGCACGCGCCGAAGAATTGGAAGGCGCGGGCAGCCGCAACTAGGCGCGGCCTACTTCTTTATCTTCTCCGCCAGCCACTGCGCCACGGCGTCCGGCGTCGTGTCGCCGCTGGCGCCGCGGCGGTTGGCCTCGCGCATGGTCTGCACGTCGATGGCGCCGACCAGCGGCTTCAACGCACCGATCAGTTTTTCGTCGTGCGCGCGCTTCGGCGCGACCAGCAGGATCGCGTCGTAAGGCGGGAAGACGTGCCTGGGATCGTCGAGCACGACAAGATCGTACTGCGCGATCTGGCCGTCGCTCGAATAAGCGGAGATGACGTCGACCTCGCCGCCGGCGACGGCGCGGTACATGAAGTCCGGCTGCATCGTCCGCTCCTGCTTGAAGCGCAGGCCGTAAGCGTCGCGCACCGCCTTCCATTCCGGCCGGGCGAAGAACTCGTAATCGCTGGCGATGGTCAGGTCGCCCGCATGCGCGGCGAGATCGGCGAGCGAATGGATGCCGAGCGCTTCCGCTTTCTTGCGCGACATGGCCAGCGTATAGGCGTTCTCGAAACCGAGCGAGCCGAGCAGGCGGATGCCGTGCGTCGTCTCGAGCCATTGGCCGAGCTCCTTGAGCACCACGTCGCGGCCGGGTGAGTCGGTGCGATGCATGCGGTTCGCCCACAGCGTGCCGGAATAATCGACCGCGACGTCGACCTCGCTCGCGGCGAGCGCATCGAACAGCACGTTGGAGCCGAGCCCCGAGCGGCGGCTCGCCGACAGGCCGGCTGCGCCGAGGCGCTGGTCGATCAGCGCGGCGAGCACGGATTGCTCGGTAAAGGTCTTGGCGCCGATCACGTAGGTCGCGCGCTGTTGCGCGAGGCCGGGTGCGAGCGCGCCGCCGACGAGCGCGACGAGGCCGGCTGCGCTGGCAAGGCCGCGCAGGCGGCTGCGCTGCGTCAGCGCGCTCTGCATCAGCGCCAGCAACTGGTCGACGATCAGCGCCAGCGCGGCCGCGGCGACGCAGCCGAACACAACGAAGACCCAGTTCTGCGTCTGCAAGCCGGTGAAGATGTAATTGCCGAGGCTGGTCTGGCCGATCGGCGTCGACAGCGTCGCGGTGCCGATCACCCAGACGGCGCTGGTACGGATGCCCGCCATGATCACCGGCAGCGCCAGCGGCAGTTCGACGAAGCGCAGCGATTTCCACGGGCTCGCGCCGAGCACGCGGGCGGCGCCGGCGAGGCGCGGATCGAGCCCCTCGAGCCCGGTCACAGTGTTGCGCATGACAGGGAGCATTGCGTAGAGCGCCAGTGCCAGCACCGAGGGCAGGAAGCCGAGCGCGGGGAAGCCGGCGCCGAAGATGCGTTCGGCGAGCGCCGACAGCGCCAGCAACAGCGGATAGAACAGCGCGAGCAGGGCAAGGCCCGGGATCGTCTGCACGATGCTCGCGATCGCCAGCAGGCCGTTGCGCAGCCATAGCCGTCGCCGCGACAAGATCGCCACCGGCAGGCTGATACCGAGCCCGAGCGCCAGCGCCGTCAGACTCACCAGCACGTGGCCGCCGAGATAATCGGGCAGGCGCGCGAAGGCTTCGGCGAGGCGGGCGTCGAGGCTCATGTCGTCACTGTGGCCGCCTTTGCATCGGCCGGGCAAGCCGATAGTTTGCCGCCGGGTTCAAACGTGAGCCGGAGCGACAGGCATGGCGGACGCGCACGCGCCGGGATTGATCAGGCGCATCGACCTCACGACGTTGCAATTGTTCGTCGCCGTGTGCGAGGAGGGCAACCTGACGCGCGCCGCAACGCGCGAGGGGATCGCGGCGTCGGCCGTGAGCAAGCGTCTCACCGACCTCGAGGCGGCGCTCAAGGTCGAGCTGTTCGTGCGCGAGGCGAAGGGCATGACACTGACCGCGGCCGGCGAGTCGCTGCTGCATTACGCTCGGCTCACCCTTCTCAACATCGACAAGATCGCCATCGAGCTGAGCGAGTTCGCGCACGGCATCCGCGGTTATGTGCGCATCCTCGCCAACCTCTCGGCCATCGTTCAGTTCCTGCCGGAGGACCTGCCGTCCTTCGTGCGCGCCAACGGCCTGGTCAAGTTCGACCTGCGCGAGCGGCCAAGCGCCGACGTCATTCGCGGCGTGGAGGAGGGTGCGGCCGAGATCGGCATCTGCTCGAGCGACGTCGAGACGCGCGGGCTCGAAGTCCATTCCTACCGGCGCGACCGCCTGGTGATCGTCACGCGCGCCGACGACACGGCGCTGCCGACGACGCCGATCGAATTCGCCGACACACTCGATTTCGACCATATCGGCCTGCACGCGGCGAGCTCGATCTATCTGCGCTCGCAGGTGGCGGCCAACGAGGCGGGACGGGCGCTGCGCCTGCGCATCCACGTGCCCGGCTTCGACGCGGTCTGCCGCATGGTTCAGGCCGGCATGGGGCTCGGCATGATCCCGGACCGCGCCTTCGAGGTGCTGAGCGAAGGCATGGCGCTGCGCGCGGTGCCGCTGCGCGACGAATGGGCCGAGCGCGAGCTCAAGATCGTCGTGCGCAGCGAGCGCGACCTGTCGGCGTCGGGGCGTCTGTTCTTCAACCACCTGCGCGCGGCCGCACAAGGCTGACGTGCGCCGCGTTCTCGTTTCGCGAACGCCGCTTTATCGACTTACGGTTGGACAGGGACGGGCGCCGCCGTCACATTCCGCGAAAATAAGGATTTGGAGGAAGCGCCGTGCTGCCGCCATTGGCCGGGCTCAAGGTTCTTGAGCTCGGGACGCTCATTGCTGCGCCATTCGCGGCGCGCATGCTCGCCGAGTTCGGCGCCGACGTGATCAAGGTCGAGGCGCCGGGCGACGGCGATCCCTTGCGCAAATGGCGCAAGATGCACGGCGACACGTCGCTGTGGTGGTATCTCCAGGCGCGCAACAAGAAGTCCGTCGGTATCGATCTGAAGTCCGCCGATGGCCAGGCGCTGGTAAGGCGCCTTGCCGCGGACTCCGACGTGCTGATTGAGAACTTCAGGCCCGGCAAGATGGAAGGCTGGAATCTCGGCTGGGACGTACTGCACGCGCTCAACCCGCGCCTCGTCATGGTGCGCATTTCGGGATTCGGGCAGACCGGTCCCTATCGCGATCGTCCCGGCTTCGGCGCGATCGGCGAGGCGATCGGCGGCATGCGCTACACGACGGGTGAAACCGGCCGGCCGCCGGTGCGCACCGGCATCAGCATCGGCGATACGCTCGCCTCCCTGCACGCGATCATCGGCGCGCTGATGGCCGTCATGCACGTGAAGGCGCGGCGGGGCGAGGGCCAGGTGGTCGACGTCTCGCTGTTCGAAAGCGTGTTCAACGTGATGGAAAGCCTCGTGCCGGAATACGACGTGCTCGGGCACGTGCGCCAGCCGACCGGCGCCAGCATGCCCGGAATTGCGCCGTCGGGGACTTATCGCTCGCGCGACGGCGCCTACATCGTCATCGCCGGCAATTCCGACTCGATCTTCCGCCGCTTCATGCGTGCGATCGGACGCGACGATCTCGCCGCCGATCCGCGCCTCACCTCCAATGACGGCCGCGTGGCGCAAGCCGCGATGCTCGACGAGGCGATCGAGGCCTGGACGCGCGGCAACGACGCGGCCACCGTTCTCGCCACGCTCGACGCCGCAGACGTGCCGTCGAGCCGCATCTATTCGGCCGCCGATATCCTCACCGACCCGCAATACGGCGCGCGCGGCATGATTGCGCAGACGACGCTGCCGGACGGGACACCGGCCAAGATGCCCGGTATCGTGCCGCGGCTCTCGGCGACGCCCGGCGCGATGCGCTGGCTTGGGCCGAAGCTCGGCGCGCATACGCGCGACGTGCTGAGCGGCGCCGGCCTGACCGCCGCGGAGATCGAGAGCCTTGCAGGCAGGGGAGTGATCGCGTGAGCCGGCTTTATATTCAGGAAGTCGGGCCGCGCGACGGCTTGCAGATCGAGCCGCGCTTCCTCGAGACGCCGAAGAAGATCGCGCTGATCGACGACCTGTCGCGCTGCGGCTTCGCTAAGATCGAGGTGACGTCGTTCGTTTCGCCGCGCCGCGTGCCCAATCTCGCCGACGCTGCGCACGTCACCGCCCGCATTCGCCGCGACCCGTCGGTCGTCTATGTCGCGCTGGTGCCGAACCTGCGTGGCACCCGCAACGCCATCGCCGCGGAGATGAACGAGATCAACCTCGTCATGTCGGCGAGCGAGACGCACAATCGCGAGAACATGGGCATGGACTGCGAGCATTCGCTCATGGCGTTCGCCGCGATCTCGCCGGAAGCGCAGAAGGCCGGCGTCGCTCTGAACGGATCGATCGCCACCGCCTTCGGCTGCCCGTTCGAAGGGCCGCAGGCGCCGGCGCGCGTTCTCGGTTTCGTCGAGCGCTACCTGTCGCTCGGCTTTGGCGGTATCACGCTCGCTGACACGACCGGCATGGCCAACCCGGCGCAGGTCAAGTCGCTGGTCAAGGACGTGCTGAGCCTCGTCGAGCCCGCCGCGCTCACCTTGCATTTCCATAACACACGGGGCATGGGATTGGCCAACGCGGTGGCCGCAGCCGACGCGGGGGCGGTGCGTTTCGACGCATCGGTCGGGGGCATCGGGGGCTGTCCTTTCGCGCCGGGGGCGACCGGCAATGTCTGCACCGAGGATCTCGTGCACATGTTCGAAGCGATGGGCGTGCCCACCGGTGTCGATCTCTCCGCGCTGATCCTCATATCGCAGTCGCTGTCGCGGGAGTTCGGCCGCGAGTTGCCGGGGCAGGTTGCCAAGGCGGGCCGGGCGACCGATTTGCATGCGGTCCCCTCTCAGCCGATGATGAACTGAACGGCATTCCGATGCCGCGCCGCGAAGAAAGTGAGACCGCGTTCGCCATGGCCGAGGCAGTTGCACCGCAGACCCAGCCGGCGATCCTTCTGGACGAGGTCGCGATCGCCTTCCGGCTTCCCGGCCGGCCCGTCTTCCGCGCCGTGGAAGGCGCGTCGCTGTCGGTCGCCGATGGCGAGTTCGTCGCCATCGTCGGGCCGACCGGCTGCGGCAAGTCGACACTGCTCAACGTCACCGCCGGGCTGCTGACGCCGGCCGAGGGCCATGCCGACATCTTCGGTGCGCGGCTGTCGGGGCTGAACCGGCAGGCTGGATATCTCTTCCAGGCGGATGCGCTGTTTCCATGGAAGACGGCGCTCGAGAACGTCGCCATCGGGCTCGAGACGGCGGGCACGCCGGCCTCCGAGGCGCGGCCGCGCGCGCGCGAATGGCTCAAGAAGGTCGGCCTCGCCGCCTTTGCCGACCGCTATCCGCACATGCTCTCCGGCGGCCAGCGCAAGCGTGTCGGCCTCGCACAGGTCCTGATCCGCGATCCGAAGATATTGCTGATGGACGAGCCGTTCGGCCCGCTCGACGCGCAGACCCGCCAGATCATGGGCAACCTGCTGCTCGATCTGTGGAGCGCCGACCGCAAGGCGGTGATGTTCGTCACGCACGATCTGGAAGAAGCCATCGCGCTCTCCGACCGCGTCGTCATCATGTCGGCGGGGCCGGCCGCCCGCATCATCGGCGACTTCCGCGTGCCGCTCGCCCGGCCGCGCGACATCTCCGAGGTGAAGCTCGATCCCGCCTTCCACGAACTGCATCGCGACATCTGGCACAAGCTCAAGGCCGAAGTGGTCAAGGGCTATGCGCAGGCGGAGGGGGCGTAACATGTCGCGGCTCACTCTGCTCGCCCTGCAAATTCTCGTTGCGATCGTCTGCGTCGGCGCCTGGTACGTGTTCTCGACCTATCCGGTCGGCGGCCACGTGCTGCTGCCGCCGTTCTTCTTCTCGACGCCGGTCGACGTCGCGCAGCAGGTGGTCGCCTGGTTCGCGAGTGGCGTGATCTGGAAGCATCTCTGGGTGACGCTCCAGGAATCGATCTACGCCTTCGTGCTCGGTTCGGCCGGCGGCATCCTTGTCGGCTTCTGGTTCGCGCGGCAGCCGCGCACGGCCGCCGTGTTCGACCCCTACGTGAAGATGGTCAATGCGCTGCCGCGTGTCGTGCTGGCGCCGATCTTCACGCTCTGGTTCGGCCTCGGCATCTGGTCGAAGGTCGCGCTCGGCATCACGCTCGTCTTCTTCATCGTCTTCTTCAACGTCTATCAGGGCGTCAAGGAGGTCTCGCCGACCGTGCTCGCCAATGCGCGCATGCTCGGCATGAACGAGCGGCAACTGATGCGCCACGTGTATTGGCCGTCGGCGCTGTCGTGGATGTTCTCCTCGCTGCACACCTCGGTGGGATTTGCCGTGGTGGGCGCGGTGGTGGGCGAATATCTCGGCGCGGCCGCGGGGCTCGGCTACCTGATCCAGCAGGCCGAGGGCGTGTTCGACGTCGCCGGCGTGTTCGCAGGCATGTTCGTGCTCGCCGGCTTTGTCATCATCATCGACCTGTTCGTCAGCATGATCGAGAAACGGCTGCTGGTGTGGCGGCCGCCGGTGGGCGAGCAGCGGCCCTAGGCAGGGTCCGCGCGCTTTTATATTGTCTGCGCCGAAACGGCCCCGGCATAAGGGCCGCGAGAACGAAGGGAGAAGGATTCATGTCTTCACGCATTTTCGCCCGGATCGCGGCGGCGGCGATTGCCATCACGCTGTCTTCGGGCTTGGCGATGGCGCAGTCGAAAGTGACGCTCGCCGTCGGCGGCGGCTCGTGCCTCTGCTACCTGCCGACCATGCTCGCCAAGCAGCTCGGCGAATACGAGAAGGCCGGCGTCAATGTCGAGGTGATCGACTTCAAGGGCGGCTCGGAGTCGCTCAAGGCGGTGATCGGCGGTTCGGCCGACGTCGTGTCCGGTTACTTCGACCACTGCGTCAATCTCGCCGCCAAGGGCCAGCACCTGCAGTCCTTCGTGGTCTATGACCGCTTCCCCGGCCTCGTCCTCGTCGTGTCGCCGAAGCACACCGGCGAGATCAAGTCGGTGAAGGACCTCGCCAACAAGAAGGTCGGCGTCTCGGCGCCGGGCTCCTCGACCGACTTCTTCCTCAAGTTCCTGCTGAAGAAGGACGGCGTCGACACGAACTCGGTCGGCGTCATCGGCGTCGGCCTCGGCGCGACCGCGGTCGCGGCGCTGGAGCAGGGCCAGATCGATGCGGCCGTCATGCTCGACCCCGCGGTGACGATCCTCGCCGGCAAGTACAAGGACCTGAGGATCCTCGCCGACACGCGTTCGCAGAAGGACACGGTGTCGATGTTCGGCGGCGAATATCCGGGCGGCGCGCTCTACACCAAGGCGGAATGGATCCAGGCGCATCCGAAGGAAGTGCAGGGGATGACCAACGCCATCCTCGCCACGCTGAAGTGGATCCACTCGCACTCGGCCGAGGAGATCGCCGACAAGATGCCC
>JBQCFB010000309.1:0-4551 GCA_051959715.1 Pseudolabrys sp. | reverse complement strand
GTGATGCAGCCGATATTGCCGGCCGCGACCACATCCGGCTCGAGCCGTTCGATGTTGGCGACCTTGCGGTCACGCAGCCTGTCAGCCAGAGAGGGCTGGAGGATGTTGTAGGTGCCCGCCGAGCCGCAACACAAATGCCCTTCAGGCACATCTTTGACGATGAAGTTGAGTTTGGAAAGCAATTCTTTCGGCGCAGCGACGATCTTCTGCCCGTGCTGCAGCGAACAGGCGGAATGATAGGCGACGGTCAGCGGCTTTGACGCGCCGGATGCGGCGAGGTCGAGCGTGCACAGATACTCGCTGACGTCCTTCGCCAGCCGCGACACGCGCTTGGCTTTCTCGGCATAGGCCGGGTCGGTGCGGAGCAGGAACCCGTAATCCTTCACCACGGTGCCGCAGCCGGAGACGGTCGTCAGGATCGCGTCGAGCCCCTCGCCATCGATCTCGACGGTCCAGGCGTCGATCAAGCTCCTGGCCTGCATGAGCGCCTGGTCTTCGCGCCCCATGTGGTGCACGAGCGAGCCGCAGCAGGCGTCGCCTTCGGCGATGACGACCTCGATGCCGTGGCGGTTGAGCACGCGGATCGCGGATTCGTTGGTCGAGGGCGCCAGCACCGGGTTGATGCATCCGGCGAGCAACGCCACCCGCCCCCGGCGCGCGCCGTCGGCCGGGTAGACCTTGCGGCGGCGATCCGACGGCGGCGCCGGCACATGCGTCGGCGTCAGGCTGAGCATCGCACCGAGCCGCTTGAACCCCAGCGCCTTTAAGGCCGGCGCGAACGGCTTGCCAACGAGGCCCGCCACCGCCGCCCAGCGGAACAAGGCCGGGTCCGGCAACACCCGCGCCAGCAGGCCGCGGATCATGCGGTCGGCGAGCGGCCGCTTGTATGTCTTCTCGATGTGGTCGCGCGCGTGGTCGACGAGGTGCATGTAGTGCACGCCCGAGGGGCACGTCGTCATGCACGACAGACAGGAGAGGCAGCGGTCGATGTGCTTGACCACCTCGGGCGTCGCCGGCCGGTCCTGCTCCAGCATCTCCTTGATCAGGTAGATGCGGCCGCGCGGGCTGTCGAGTTCGTCGCCGAGCAGCACATAGGTCGGGCATGTCGCGGTGCAGAAGCCGCAATGGACGCAGGCGCGCAGGATCTTCTCAGCCTCTGCGGTCCGCGGGTCGGCGAGCTGCGCCAGGGTGAATGAGGTTTGCATTACACGCCCGCCCACATGCGTCCGGGATTGAGCACGCCCTTGGGGTCGAAGCTCTCCTTGACCCGCCGCGACAGCGCGCGGACACCCGGCTCCTCCGGCTGGAAGACATCGGCTGCGGCGCGCACCGCCGCCGGCGCGCGGACCAGCGTCGCATGGCCGCCGAGCTCGGCCACCGCCGTGCGCACCGAGCCTGCGTCCGGCTCGTCCTCGTAGGGCATGCCGACCCAGACGAGGCCGCCGGCCCAGTCGTAGAACATCTGCGCCGCCGGCGTGATGAAATCGACCAGCCGGTGGCCGCTCGCAGGCGCCGTAGAGATGCGCCACACCGGACGGTGCCGCGCCGAGGCGACGGCGAAGGCCTTTACGTCGCGAATGTCGCGCCAGAGGTTTTGTGACGCCGCCGCGTCGAGGATGGTCACGCCGCCGAAGCTCTTCATCTGCGCCGCGAGCTGCTCGCGACGGTGCGCAACCGACGGCGCCACGCCCTCGATGCGGAACACGGTCGCGGCGTCCGCCTTCGGCGGCCCGGCGAACCATGACGCGACGTGGTCGGGCAGATGCGCCGCGCCCGCGACGTCTGCCGAAGTCGCGGTCGCCGCCGCCATGGCGGCACAGGCCTGCGCGTCGGTCAGGCCCGCGACCAACACGGTCGCCTCGGTCTCGGGCTTCGGCAGCACCTTGATCGTGATCTCCGTCATCGCCGCGAGCGTGCCCCACGAGCCGGACAGCGCCTTGCAGAGATCGTAGCCGGTGACGTTTTTCACCACGCGGCCGCCCGTCTTGATGGTCTCGGCGCGGCCGGTGACCGCCGTGACGCCGAGCACGTGGTCGCGCGCCGCGCCCGCCTTGATGCGACGCGGACCGGACAGGTTCGTGGCGACGACGCCGCCGAGCGTGCCCTGCCCGGCCGGCTGGCCGAACAGCGCGCCGTAATCGGCTGGCTCGAAGGCGAGCTGCTGGCCGTGCTTGTCGATGAGCTCCTCGATCTCGGCGATCGGCGTGCCGGCCTTCGCCGACAGCACCAGTTCCTCTGGCTCGTACAGCGTGACGCCGGTGAGACCCGAGAGGTCGAGCGTCAGGTCGGTCTGGCTCGGCCGGCCCATGGCGCGCTTGGAGCCCTGCCCGACGAGCTCGAGCGGCCTTTCCTCGGCGACGGCCCATCGCAGGGCCTCCTCGACGTCGCGCGCGTCCCGGGGTTTGAGCGTGTCGGTCATGGGACGAGTTCTATCACTCCGCCGCCCGGGCGGAAGGCGGCGAGACGAAGGCCGGCATGATGTCGCGGGCGAAGCGGCGAAGCTGGTCGGCGCCGCCGGCGATGGTCAGCAGGATGTAGTGCACGCCGGCGTCGCGCAGGGCTTCGAGCATCGCTGCGATCTCGTCCGGCGTGCCGAACATGGCGTTCTCTTCCGTGGCGCCGGCCTTGTCGGCGTAGGCGAGCACGTGCGAGCCGGTCTTGCCGTCCGGCGCGCGCGCCGAGGTGATGGTGCGCTGGGTGTATTGCCGCTGCTTCTCCAGCGCCGCGTCGCGGTCCACCTTGTCCTTCGCGACATAAAGCTGGCGCGCGACCGCAACCTGGTCCGGTCTGAAGGCGAGGCCATGCGCCGCGCGCTCGGCGCGGTAGATGCCGATGCGCTCGGCCAAAGTCTGCGGCGAGGCATACTGGTCGAGGATCAGGTTGAACCCGCGCGCCGCGGCGTTGCGGATCGACTGCGGATGCCCGGCCGCGACCCAGAACGGCGGGTGCGGCGTCTGCATCGGCGGCGGCTCGACGACGATGTCGTCGAAATGCCAGAACCGCCCGTGGTGCGAGAAGCGTTCGCGCGACGTGAAGGCGCGCGTCATGACGTCGAGCCCTTCCTCGAAGCGCGCGTCCGCCTCCTCGCGCGGCATGGCGAAGCCTTTGAACTCGCTGTGGCGATAGCCCTTGCCGATACCGAAATCGAACCGGCCGTTCGACAGCAGGTCGAGCGTCGCCGCCTGCTCGGCCAGCAGCACTGGATTGTGCCACGGCACGACCAGCACCGCCGTGCCGAGCCGCAGCGTCTTCGTGCGCATGGCGAGCGCCATGAGCAGCATCAGCGTCGCCGACGTCTGGTTCCAGCCGCTGAAGTGGTGCTCGACCGAGAAGCTCGAACAGAACCCGAGCGCCTCCGCCTCGGCGTTGAAGTCGAGATAATCCTGGAAACCGCGTCCGGTCTCCGGACCGAAGCCGGGCGCATCGGCCTTCGGCGAACAGAACAAGCCGAACTGCATGCGGTCAGAACCTGGGAATGTCCGGGAACGGCAGTTTGCCGCCCGAAATGTGCATGCGACCCAATTCAGCGCAGCGGTGCAATTGCGGGAAGACCTTGCCGGGATTGAGCAGGCCCTTCGGATCGAAGGCGCACTTCACGCGCTCCTGCGCGGCGAGATCGATCTCCGAGAACATCGTCGGCATCAGGTCGCGTTTCTCGACGCCGACGCCGTGTTCGCCCGTGAGCACGCCGCCGACCTCGACGCAGAGCTTGAGGATGTCGGCGCCGAAGGCCTCGGCGCGGTCGAGCTCGCCCTCCTTGTTGGCGTCGTAGAGGATGAGCGGATGCAGATTGCCGTCGCCGGCGTGGAAGACGTTGGCGACGCGCAGGCCGTATTTCGCCGACATCTCCTTCATGCGCTTGAGCACCAGCGGCAGCTTGGCGCGCGGGATGGTGCCGTCCATGCAGTAATAGTCCGGCGAGATGCGGCCCGCCGCCGGGAACGCCGCCTTGCGCCCCGCCCAGAACAGCAGCCGCTCTTCCTCCGAGCGCGACGCCTTGACCGACACGGCGCGGCATTCGCGCGCGATTTTTTCGACGCGGCCGATGAGATAGTCGACCTCGGCCGACGGACCGTCGAGCTCGACGATCAGCAGCGCCTCGACGTCGAGCGGATAGCCGGCGTGTACGAACTCTTCCGCGGCGTGGATCGCCGGCTTGTCCATCATCTCCATGCCTCCGGGGATGATGCCGGCGCCGATGATCTTCGAGACGCATTCGCCGGCGTCTTCCGACGTCGGGAAGCCGACCAGCACGGCGCGCGCCGTCTCCGGCGTCTTCAGGATGCGCACCGTCACCTCGGTGACGACGCCGAGCAGGCCTTCCGATCCGGTGATGAGGCCCATGAGGTCGTAGCCGGCGCTGTCGAGATGCTTGCCGCCGATGCGCAGGATCTCACCGTCCATCAGCACGATCTCGCAGCCGAGCACGTTGTTGGTGGTCATGCCGTATTTCAGGCAGTGCACGCCGCCGGAGTTCTCGGCGATGTTGCCGCCGATCGTGCAGGCGATCTGCGACGACGGGTCGGGCGCGTAATAGAAGCCGGCATGCGC
>JBQCFB010000308.1:0-12031 GCA_051959715.1 Pseudolabrys sp. | reverse complement strand
CCCCCCCCCCGCGCGGGGCGGGGGGTGGGGGGGGGGGGGGGGCGCGCGTTTCAACAATGCAGAGACTTGCGGCTCAGCCCCTTCACCCGATTTCCTCGCTACGCTCGAAAATCGACCTCTCCCTGCACGGCGGGGAGAGGTAAAGCCCCCGGATGACCTCCCTCTTCTCCTCGCCCTCGGCCGGCCCGTTCGGCCGCAGGCAGAAGCGCGAGCGCGGCGCACGCATCCCGGTGACCGTCCTCACCGGCTTCCTCGGCGCCGGCAAGACGACGCTGCTCAACCGTTTCCTCGAGACGCCCGAGGGACGCGGCACGGCGGTCGTCATCAACGAGTTCGGCGCGGCGGGGGTCGACGACGCACTGGTGCGCGCCAGCGCCGACGAGACCGTGCTGCTCGGCAACGGGTGCCTGTGCTGCGTCTCGCGCAGCGATCTGCAGGAGACGCTGCGCCGGCTCGTGATCGACCGGGAGCGCGGCGACATTCCGGATTTCCGGCGCATCGTCATCGAGACCTCCGGTCTCGCCGACCCCTCGCCGATCCTGCAAACATTCGCCACCGACCGCGCGCTCGGCGACACCTTCCATGTCGAGGTGGTGCTGACCGCAGCCGACGCCGCAACCGGGCTTGCCGCGCTCGACAGGACGTCCGAGGCACGCAAGCAGGCGATCCTCGCCGACCGCCTCGTGATCACCAAGACCGATATCGCGGATGCGGCCGCGCGCGACGCGCTGGCGGCACGGCTGCGCGTGCTCAACCCACGCGCCGCCATCGATGTCGCCGTCAACGGCGCGCTCGATCCGGCGCGGCTGATCGAGGCGGCCAGCGCGGAGCGCAACGCCTTCGTCGCCGAGGCGGAGCACTCCGACGGCATTGCCAGCTTCGTGCTGGCCTTCGACGCCCCCGTACGCTGGCCGGTGTTCGCGCGTGCCATGGAGACGCTGATCGCGCTGCGCGGGCCGGACCTTTTGCGCGTGAAGGGATTCCTGGCCGTCGAAGGCTGTCAGGGGCCGGTGCTTGTTCAGTTCGTGCAGCACCTTGCGCCGCCGCCGGTCGAACTCGAGGCCTGGCCCGACGGCGAGCGCGCGAGCCGCGCCGTCTTCATCACGCGCGGGATTTCCGAGCGCCAAGTGCGCGCGCTGTTCGCGGCGGTCCAAGGTCTAGCATGACTGTCGTGGCCGGGCTCGTCCCGGCCATCTCGCTGAGGCGGGCATTGTGCCTTCCCAAGCGGAGCACCGGGACAAGCCCGGTGACGACAAGGACGTTACGCGAGCCGCTTGACCGACTTTCGCGCTTCTTCGATCACGACTGGGACGGCGGCGTCGTTGTTCGGCGCCATGATGTGACAACCGGCGACCTGCGGAATCTCGCTCAGCGCGGCGATCGTCTCCACACAGATGCGGCGGCCTTCGGCGAGCGGATCGCTTGCCCCTTCCATACGCGTGACGAACGCGTCCGGAATGATGGTGCCGAACAGCTTCTCCTTCATCCAGCGCGCCGATTGCGCCGAGCGCAGGGGCGCGACGCCGATGATGAAATGGAGCTTGCCGCCGAGACCGCATTCGTCGAGACGCGCCATGTAGCGGCGCACGACGTCGGCATCCATGCAGAACTGCGTCTGCACGAACTGCGCGCCGGCGTCGATCTTCGCGGCGAGGCCCTTCGGCTCCCAGCCCGCGGGCGGGTCGATCGGATTGTCGGCGCCGCCGAGGAAGAACTCGGGCTTGCCGCCGACCTTCTTCCCCGTCGGCAGCTCATTCGCATCGCGCAAGCGCCGTGCCGTGCCGAGCAATTGCCGCGCATCGAGATCGAAGACGGGCTTGGTGTCGGGCTGATCGCCGGCCGAGGGGTCGTCGCCACGCAGCACGAGCAGGTTGCGCACGCCCAAGGCCGCCGCGCCGAGCAGGTCGCTTTGCAGCGCGATGCGGTTGCGGTCGCGGCAGGTGAGCTGGAGGATCGGCTCGATGCCCGCCTCCTTGAGCAGCATCGCCGCGGTCAGCGCCGACATATGCGTGCGCGCCCCGGCGCCGTCGGTGACGTTGACCGCGTCGGCCAGGCCCTTCAGCGGCGCGGCCTTGGCCATGAGGTCTTCGCGCGCGGCGGAGACGGGCGGCGTGACTTCGGCGGTGAGGACGAAACGGCCTTGGGAGAGCTTGTCTTGCAGTGTTGCCATGCCCCTCACGTCGCAAAATTGTCTGGACCTGGCAAGCGCAGGAATGTGAGAAAGGCCATGCGCGGCCGCAGTGGGCCGCGTCCCATATGGCTTTGCGAGGCCGCGCAATGGCGCAGATATCACTCGACGACGCGCTCGCGCCCATCACCGACGGCTGCCTGCTGGTCGTGCCGCGCGAGGTCGCCGGCGTACCGATGGCGGCGACGCGGACGCTGATCCGGCGCGGCGTGAAGAAGCTGCATCTGGTCGCGCTGCCGACGTCGAGCCTCCAGGCCGACCTGCTGATCGGCGCCGGATGCGTCGACACGCTGGAGACGAGCGCGGTCAGCCTCGGCGAGTTCGGCCCGGCACCGCGTTTTTCCGCCGGCGTCACCGGCGGCACGTTCACGATGAAGGACGCCACCTGCCCCGCGCTGCATGCCGCGTTGCAGGCGGCCGAGAAGGGCGTGCCGTTCATGCCGCTGCGCGGGCTGATCGGCTCCGACGTGCTGAACTATCGCGACGACTGGAAGGTGATCGACAGTCCTTTCGGAAACGACGATTCGATCGTGCTGCTGCCGGCGATCCGGCCGGACGTCGCGCTGTTCCACGCGCCGATGGCGGACCGCTTCGGCAATGTCTGGATCGGTCGCCAGCGTGAACTGACGACCATGGCGCATGCGGCGCAGAAGACGATCGTCACCGTCGAGAAGATCGTCGACGACGACCTGCTGGCCGACCTGCTGACCGCCGCCGGCACCCTGCCCGGCTTTTACGTTGAGCACATCGCGGTCGCCGAGCGCGGCGCCTGGCCGCTGCCGCTGCCCGACCATTACAAGGCCGACACCGAGCATCTCGCTCTGTACGCGAAGATGGCGGCGACGCCGGAGGGCTTCGCCGAGTATCTCGACAGGTTCGTGCACGAGAAGCAGGCGGCGTAAGTGACCTTCCGCACCGAAGAGCTTCTCGCATCCGTCATCGCCGACCTGATCGGCGACGTGCGCCATGTCGCCGTCGGCAATGCCTCGCCGATCCCGGCGACCGCGGCGCTGCTCGCGCGCGCGCGCGGCAACGGAAAGCCCTATGTCTCGCTGCTCGGCAGCGCCAAGCACACGTTCTGGACCGACGGCGGCCGCGAACTGTTCGATTGCGCCGGGCAAGGCCGCATCGATGTGTTCTTCCTCTCCGGCGGCCAGATCGACGGCCACGGCAACATCAACCTCGTGGAGATCGGCGAGCACGGCCATCCGAAGGTGCGCTTCCCCGGTTCGTTCGGCTCGGCCTATCTCTATTACGTCGTGCCGAAGGTGATCCTGTTCCGCACCGAGCATTCGCGCCGCACGCTCGTGCCGCAGGTCGACTTCGTGAGTGCGCCCGGCGCGAGCGACCCGAACGTGTTTCGCACCGGCGGACCGATCGCGCTGGTGACGAACCGCTGCGTCTTTGGTTTCGCCGAGGGCCGCTTCAGGCTCGAAACTGTGCATCCCGGCCACACGGTCGACGAGGTACTCGAGCACACCGGCTTCGAATTCGACCGCCCCGCGAACGTGCCGGACACGCCGGCGCCGTCGGCCGAGACGCTGCAGCTGATGCGCGACGTGGTCGCGCCGCAGTTGGCCGACGTTTATCCGCAGTTCGCGCAGACGGTGTTCGGCGTCGGAGCTTTCGCGAAGTGAAAGATTCGCGCGCGTCACGCGAGCCCCTTCCCTGAAGCAGCGGCCTGCGGCTAATCTCCCGGCCCACGAAGCAACAAGACGAGGAAACGTCGGTGCAAACGGTTGAAGCAGCGTGTATCGGTGTCGGCTGGATCGGAGGATTGCGCGCCGAGGCGCTGTCGCGCACCGCGTTGGTCGACAAGCTGCATCTGTGCGACATCAAGCCGGATCGGCTCGCTGAAATAAAGGCGCTGTACAAGCCCGCAACCGCGACGGCCGACTACAACGACATCATCAACAACCCCAACATCTCGGTCGTCTATATCTCGACGACGCCGGAGGCCAATCACTACCCGATCGCGCGCGACTGCCTGAAGGGCGGCAAGCACGTAATGCTGGAGAAGCCGATCGCGCTCGAGCTGTGGGAAGCCGACGAGCTTATCCATCTCTCCAAGACCAACAACCTGAAATTCACGATCGGTTATTCGCAGCGCTTCAACACCAAGATCGCCTACGCCAAGAAGAAGATCGTCGACGGCACGCTCGGCAATGTTGTCTCGGTGCTGGTCAGCCGGCATCTGTCGCGCGAGCTCGGCAAGAAAATCGCCGGCCGCGTCCGCCTGTCGCCCGTTGTGATGGAATCGACGCACGATCTCGATTTCGTCTACTGGCTGCTCGAACCGGCCAAGCCGATCCGCGTCTATTCGCAGGGAGCCTATGGCTACATGCAGCCGGTGAACGGCTCACACGACGTGATGTTCACCACCGTTACGATGGACAACGGCGTCGTGGTGATGATCGGCGGCGGCTGGAACCTGCCCGGCAGCTATCCGAATTACTGCTCGACCTGGATCGAGATCACCGGCACCGACGGCTCGCTGTTCCTCGACGACACGCAGCGCGACAACTGGCTCAACACCGAGCGCCGCGGCCAGGAATTCCCGATGTCGACCATGCCGGGCGAGCAGGTCGACCACGTCTTTGCCGGCGGCATCGGACCGGAGACGATCTACTTCCTCGAATCCTGCATCAAGAACCGGCCGGTCATGGTCACGCCCGAGAGCGCACGGCGCGTCATGGAGACCTACAGCGCGGCCGATTTGTCGGCCGATAGAGGCGAGCCGATCAGCCTGCCGCTCAACAACGAAGCGATCTCGGCCATCGCCGACTTCAAGAAGAAGATCCGCGCGGGGTTGAATAATTGAGTTGGGGCGATGCGCAGACGGCGCTCGTCGTTGCGCCCTCTCCCCTCTGTGGGAGAGGGCATTGAGGGACCGTCAACGGATTCGGTTGGGTGAGGGGGCGCTGCGCCTCAGCCCCCCTCACCCATTCGTCCATTTTGCGTAGCTGCGGATGCCCTCTCCCACAGAGGGGAGAGGGCACAATAACAAAGGCAGCACCCGCGGGAGCGCTCGGGAGAAGTGACATGAAAAAATCAGCCAAGGGCCTCGGCCTCGCCATCATCGGCGGCGGACGCGTCGGCCTGTTCCGCGGCGAGGTGGCGGCGCGGCATCCGTCGGTCGAATGGATCGGGCTCGCTGAAAAAAACCCGAACCGCGCCGGCGAGGTCGGGCCGAAGATCGACGCCGACTTCGTCACGCAGAGCCATGTCGAGCTGATCAAGCGGCCCGAAACGACCTGCGCCATCATCGCCACCGACGAGCACCTGCACGTCGAGCCGATCATGGCCTGCATCGAGCGCGGCATTCCGATGCTGATCGAGAAGCCGCTGGCGACACGGCTCGACGAGTCGGCACGCGTGCTGAAGATGATCAAGGACGCCAAGATCGACGCGATCGTCGGCTACACGCAGCGCTTCCGCCGCCGCTGGCTGGCGGCAAAGGAGAAGTGCCGCACCGGCGCGCTCGGCGACGTCACGCTCGTCACCTCGCGCGCCTTCATGAACCGGCTGGTCGCGATCGACAATTACAAGCGCACCGACGATCCCTCGACCATTTCGCCGATGGTGATTTCCGGCACGCACGCGCTCGACATCTGCATGTGGTGCCTCGAAGGCAAGACGCCGGTCGAGGTTTATGCGCGCTCGATCGACAAGGTGATGGGCCCGCTCTACCAGGGCATCGACGCCACGGCCGGCATGATCAGCTTCTCCGACGGCACGATCTATCACCTGAGCATGTCATGGGCGATGCCGGTGACGTGGCCGGCCGCCGTCTATTCGCTCGAAGTCGGCATTTCCGGCACGACCGGCGTGCTCACCATCGACGACACGCATCGCGACATCGTGCTCGCCGTGTCGAAGGCGCAGTCGGAGGGCTACAATCCGGACACGACGCGGCTCGTCGATTTCATGGGCAGCTATCCGCCCGGCGACATGGCGCTCGGCGAATTGCGCGGGCCGATGGCGGAAGAGACGGTGAGCTGGCTCAACCGCGTATCGCTCGGCCTGCCGACCGCGGCGGCGACCGTCGAGGAAGCGCATCGCAACCTGCTGATGACCAAGGCGCTCGACCTGTCGGCGAAGCGCAAGCAGCCGGTGAAGCTGCCGCTGAGCGATGAGGATTTCAAAGCGGTGGCTTAGCCACATACTCCGTTCGTTCCCGCGCAAGCGAGAACCCAGATTCTTGCGAAGAGCTGGGTCCCCGCTTTCGCGGGGACGAACGGAAATAGGTCAGCGCGCCTTGAGCGGCTTGATCCCCAGATCCCCAGCCAGTTTGTCGAGTTGCACGATCAGCTCAGGCGGCAGCGCGAGGCCATTCGTCGTCCGGTCGGCGCGGCGCTGGGCGCGCGCATCGCCCGGCAGCCGCACGCTCTCGCCCGGCAGCGCCTTCGAATTACGCAACGAGCGGACGTGGCGATCGACCTCGGCCTTGAAATGCTCGAGCTTCTGGAAGCGCGATGGATCGAGGGCGACGACGAATTGGCCGGTATTGGTGACGCGGTCCGGTTCGGCGTTGAAGTCGACGCAGTCGCGGCCGAACAGCGCGCCGTTGAGCGTGCCGGCCAAGAGGCCGAGCATCAGCGCCAGACCTGCACCCTTATAGCCGGCCATCGGCAGCAGCAGCGCCGCGGCGCTCTTGTGCGGGTCGGTGATCGCCTCGCCGGTCGCAGGATCGATCATCCAGTCGCCCTTGAGCGGCATGTTCTGGAGGCGATGGTTTTTGATCGTGCCGTAGGAGACGATCGAGGTGGCGATGTCGAGCACGACCGGCGGCTCTTCGCCGGCCGGGATGGCGATGGCGAAGGGATTGGTGCCGAGCAGCGGCTCGGCGCCGCCGGCGAGCGGCATGTGGTTGGCGTTCGCCACCGCCGAATACATGCCGATCATGTCCGACTTCAGCGGCAGCGCGGCGTAGACGCCGGCCGCGCCGGCATGACCCGACATGTTGCAGCCGACCCAGGCGACGCCGCATTCGCTCGCGAGCTCGACCGCGGTTTCCGCGGCGCGCGCGACGACGAGATGGCCCATGCCGTTGTCGCCGCGCACGAGCGCGGTCGCGGGCGCCGTGCGCTCGACCTTGATCGACGGCCTCGGATTCGTCGAGCCCATTTTCAGGCGCTGGATGTATTGCGACAAGCGGAACACGCCGTGCGCGTCGGCGCCGATCAGATCGGCCTCGAGCATCAATTCGGCGATCCTCGCGGCATCGGCGTCGGGCACGCCGGCCTTGCCCATGGCGTCCCCGATCAGGCCGCGCACCGCCGCGATGGAGACGCGCCCTGCTTTCACCGGCGCGTTCATTTCGGCATTCCCGCGAGGAACTTCTCGAAATTGCCCTGGAGGATGGCCTGCTTGTCGGCATCGGAGATCTTCAGGCCGCGCACGTGACTGACGCAGTCGAGCATCGCCATGTCGTAGGGGTAGTCGCTGCCGAGCATCACCTTGTCGACGCCGACGAGACCGATCATCGCCTCGAGCGATTTATCCGAGTGCAATATGGTGTCGTAGAGGAAGCGGCCGGCGATGTTCTTCGGCTGCGTCTTGATGTTCTTTTTCGCCTCCTCGCGCACCTTCCAGCCGTGCTCCCAGCGCGGCGCCTGGTACGGCGTGAAGCCGCCGCCATGCGCGAGCATGACCTTGAGCTTCGGATAGCGGTCCATGACGCCGCCGAAGAACAGCGAGGCCGCTGCAATGGTCGTATCGAGCGGATTGCCGATGAGATTGGCGAGGTAATACGATTTCAGCCGGTCGGCGCCGGCGACGTTGTTCGGATGCACGAACATGAACGCGCCGAGCTTCTCGGCCTCGGCCCAGAGCGGCTCGAACATCGGATCGTCGAGATTCGTGCCCTTGATATTCGACGCGAACATCGCGCCCTTGAAGCCGTGCTTCGTCATGATGCGCTTGAGT
Organism: Pseudolabrys sp.; assembly: GCA_051959715.1. GTDB lineage: Bacteria > Pseudomonadota > Alphaproteobacteria > Rhizobiales > Xanthobacteraceae > Pseudolabrys. The sequence continues at coordinate 3,915 of JBQCFB010000308.1, read as the reverse complement.
TCATCCGCGGCGCGCGCCGGCTGCGCCAGCGGCAGCGTGCCGATCGCCATGAAGCGGTCGGGATGCGCCGCGACGTGCTTGGCCATCTGGTCGTTCTGGATCTGGGCCATGGTGGCGCTCAGATCCGGATCGAGATTGTAGAGATAGGTCTGCGGCGTCGCGGAGAGCACGTGAACGTCGACGCCGGTCGCGTCCATGTCCTTCAGGCGACGCGGAATGTCGTAGCCGCCAGTGGGGAAGGCATTGTAGACGACGCCGTTCACATCGAGCGTGGACAGGTCGTCGCTGTCGCGCGTGATCGTCACCTTGGCACCGGCCTTCGTCAGCATCGCTGCCGTTTCCAGCGTCAGGATGTGCGTGTGCGTGTCGATCGTGCGCGTCTTGTTCATTTCATCCCCTGAAAGGCAAGGTTGTCGTGCGAGAAACGTATGTCGCGTTTCCACTGCCGCACGCGGCCAATGCGCGCAAGCCCCTCGGCGCGCAATCGCCGCCGGAATCGGTCCGAGAAAACGGGTTTTTCCTGCACGCCGACCTGCGTTAGCATCTGCGCGCGTCCTGTCAGCAATCCGGAAGTGTCCATGTCGTCGACCAGCCCTGCCCGCACCCAACGTCCGCCCCGCGTCGAGGACGACGCGCTCGTGCGCGGGCTCGGCCGCTTCACCGACGACCCGCGTCTGCCGAACCAGGCCTATGCGGTGTTCGTGCGCTCGCCGCACGCCCATGCGCGCGTCATGTCGGTAAAGACGGATGCGGCAAAAAAGGCGAAAGGCGTGATCGCGGTGCTGACCGCCGCCGACATGACCGCCGCCGGAGTGCAGAGCGTCGCGCGGCACCCGCCGGTCATGGGCCGCGGCGGTGCCAAGATGCCGATGCCGTTCCGCCCCGCGCTGGCGGGGGACAAGGTGATGCATGTCGGTGACGCCGTTGCCGCCGTTGTCGCCGACACCGTCGGCAACGCGCAGGACGCCGCCGATCTGGTCGAGGTCACGTACGAGGAACTGACGCCGGTCATCACGCTCGACGATGCGATGGCGGGCAAGACGCAGCTCTTTGCGGATGCGCCGGGCAATCTCTGCGTCGACTGGCCGGGTCCGGTGCCGAGTGAGGACAACGAGCGCGAGGTCAAGAAGATCATCGACGGCGCGGCGCACGTCGCGCGCATCAAGGTCGTAAACCAGCGCATGGTCGTCGCCTCGATGGAGACGCGCGGCGCGACAGGCCTGTGGGACAAGGAGAAGGAAGCCTACACGCTGCACGCCTGCTCGCAGAGCGCCTTCGCGTTGCAGGGCCCCGGGGCAGCCGTCATGGGCGTGCCGGCCGAGAAGCTGCGCATCATCACCGAGGATGTCGGCGGCGCCTTCGGCATGAAGACGCCGTTCTATCCGGAATACGCCGTCGTACTGGTTGCCGCGCGCATGACGGGGCGGCCGGTGCACTGGCAGTCGACGCGCTCGGAGGCGTTCCTCACCGACACCCAGGCGCGCGACACCGTGACCGAAGCCGAGCTCGCGCTCGACGAGAGCGGCAAGTTCCTGGCGCTGCGCATGCGCCATTTGTGCAACCAGGGCGCCTATGTCTCGGTTGCCGGCGTCAACATCAACACCAACAACTTCGCGCGCTGCCTGCCCGGCATGTACCGCATCCCCAAGGTCGACGTGTCGGCCGCGTGCTATTTCTCCAACACGACGCCGATCGGGCCCTATCGCGGCGCAGGACGGCCCGAGGCGAACTACGCGCTCGAGCGCGTCGTCGAGGAGGCGGCGCGGCTGCTCAAGATGGATCCGGTGCGGCTGCGCCGGAAGAACCTGATTCCGAAATCGTCGATCCCACTCAAGACCGCCGTCGGCAACACCTATGACAGCGGCGACTTCCCCGGCATCGTCGAGAAGGCGCTCGATCTCGCCGACTATGCGGGCTTCAACAAGCGCAAGCGCGAGTCGGCCAAGCGCAAGAAGCTGCGCGGCATCGGCGTCTCCTGCATGCTCGAGCATGCCGGGGCCATGCCGACCGAGTCGGCCTCGATTCAATTCCCCGGCGACGGCAAGCTCGTGCTCGGCCTGAACGTGCAGTCGACGGGCCAGAGCCACGCCACCGTGTTCGCGCGCGTGCTGGCCGAGAAGCTCGGCATCGAGCCGAAGGCGATCGAGCACCGGCACGGCGACACGGCGATGGGTCTCGCCGGATTTGCCTCGGTCGGTTCGCGCTCGGCCATGTGCGCCGGCGCGGCAATCGTCGCCACTGCCGACGCGGTGGTCGCGAAGGGCAAGAAGGCCGCGGCCGGTCTGCTCGAAGCGTCGGAAGGCGACATCCAGTTCAGGAACGGTGCGTTCGAGGTCGTTGGCACGGACAGGAAGGTCACGCTGTTCGAGACCGCGCGCCGCGCGAAGGATGCCGGCGAGCCGCTCGACAGCAAGGAGAAGGCCGAAGCGCCGCTCACCTTCCCGAACGGCTGCCACATCGCCGAAGTGGAGATCGATCCCGACACCGGCCGTGTGGACCTTCTCACCTACACCGCGGTCGACGACTGCGGCGTGCCGCTCGACACGATCGTGGTCGAGGGCCAAGTGCAGGGCTCGATCGCCAACGGTCTCGGCCAGGCGTTGACCGAGAACGCGGTCTACGATCCGCAAAGCGGGCAACTCGTGTCCGGCTCGTTCATGGACTACGGCATGCCGCATGCGCACGACATGCCGGTCGAATTGCGCGAAGGCATGCACGCGACGCGCTCGACGACCAACCCGCTCGGCGTCAAGGGTACCGGCGAGGCCGGCACCACCGCAGCCATCGCCGCCGTGATGAACGCCATCGCGCACGCGATCCCGAACGGCGCCGCCGATCACATGGAGATGCCGGCGACGCCGGCGAAGGTGTGGGCGGCGTGCCAGAAGGGGATGGCGGGGTAGCTGTCACGCTCAATATTGGACCCGTCATCCTGAGGTGCGAGCGTGCATGGCACGCGAGCCTCGAAGGATGGACGGCCAAGGCGACAGCGCACAGCAAGATTATCCGCCGTCGCCCTTCGAGGCTCGCTTCGCTCGCACCTCAGGGTGACGGCTCACAAGGGCCGGGAACGACAGGAAGCAAAAATGGCCGGGACATGCCCGGCCATTTTCAATTTGTGCTGTATCTATCGCTTACGCCTGGCTGACGAACTTCGTGTTCAGATACGCGGACAGGCCCTCAATGCCGCCTTCGGAGCCGTAGCCCGACTCCTTGATGCCGCCGAACGGCGTCTCCGGCGTCGAGATGGCGACCGAGTTGACGCCGACCATGCCAGACTGGATCGCGTCGCCGATGGCCGTTGCAGTCGCGCCGGACGAGGTGAAAGCGTAGGCCGCCAGACCGTATTCGAGCGAGTTGGCGCGCTCGACAACCTCGTCGAAGGTCTTGAACGGCACGATCGGCGCCACCGGCCCGAACGGCTCCTGCGTCATGATCTTGGAGTCGTCCGGCACGTCGGTGAGCACCGTCGGCTGGAAGAAGAAGCCCTGATTGCCGTGGCGCGAGCCGCCGGTCTGGATCTTGCCGCCGCGGTCCTTGGCGTCGTTGACGAAGGACTCCATCGCGTCGAGTCGGCGCGGATTGGCGAGCGGGCCGAGCGTCGTGCCCTTCTCGAGGCCGTCGCCCATCTTCAGGCCCTTCGCATACTCGGTGAAGCGCGCCAGGAACTTCGGATAGGACTGCTCCTGCACGTAGAAGCGCGTCGGCGAGATGCAGACCTGACCGGCATTGCGATACTTGAACGCGGCGATGGTGTCGGCCGCCTTCTCCGGGTCGGCGTCGGCGAAGACGACGACCGGCGAATGGCCGCCGAGCTCCATCGTCGCCTTCTTCATCCCCTTCGCCGCAAGCGCGGCGAGATGCTTGCCGACGGGGATCGAGCCGGTGAAAGAGATCTTCTTCACGATCGGCGAC
>JBQCFB010000307.1:0-8427 GCA_051959715.1 Pseudolabrys sp. | reverse complement strand
CGACGACATCCCGTTCAACAAGAAACTCGATCTGGCGCCCGACACGGTCGACGAACCGGTGCCGGGCGTGCGCCGGGTCATGGCCAACAATCCCGGGCCGTTCACCTTCAAGGGCACGCTCAGCTACATCGTCGGCCGCGGCAAGGTGGCGATCGTCGATCCCGGTCCGGATGATGCGGCGCATATCGGCGCGCTGCTTGATGCCGTGCGCGGCGAGACCGTGACGCACATCTTCGTCACGCATACGCACAGGGACCATTCGCCGGCCGTGCCGGCAATCAAGGCCGCGACCGGCGCGACCGTCTACGCCGAGGGGCCGCACCGCGCTGCGCGGCCGTTGCACATCGGCGAGCACAATCCGCTCGACTCGAGCGGCGATCGCGACTTCCGTCCCGACGTGCAGTTGAAGGACGGCGAGGTCGTCGAGGGCGACGGCTGGGCCGTCGAGGCGGTGACGACGCCGGGCCACACGGCCAACCACATGTCGTTTGCGCTGAAGGGCCGCGACATCCTGTTCGCCGGCGACCACGTCATGGGCTGGGCGACCTCGATCGTCGCGCCGCCGGACGGCGCGATGAGCGATTACATGGCCTCGCTCGACAAGCTCGCGCGCCGCGGCGAGGACCTCTATCTCTCCGGCCACGGGCCGGCGATCCCCGACGCCCGGCGTTTCGTCAATTACTACATCCTGCACCGCAAGGCGCGCGAGGCCTCGATCCTGCACCGTCTCGGCAAAGGCGCGGCCGATATTCCGAGCATCGTGCGCGCGATCTATATCGGCATCGATCCGCGGCTGACCGGCGCTGCCGGACTGTCGGTGCTCGCGCACATGGAAGACCTCGTCGCGCGCGGCCTCGTCGAGACCGACGGCACGCCTTCGATCGACGGCGTCTACCGCTTGGGCGCCTGACGCGGCTTCGGCGCGGCCTTCGGCTGCGTCTGCTCGTCCGAGCGGGCCGAGTCCGGCACGTTGCCCGCCTCGTCGTCGATGTCAGCGAGCAGGGAGGCGACACGCCGCGCATTCGTGCCGAAATCGTGCGAGCCGTAGCGCGACGCCGAGCGCACGTCGACGCGCGAGCCGCCGTCGCGCAAGGCCGTCACCCGCACCACGACGTCGTCGCGGAAGCCCATGATGGTCGTGCGCGCCACCGCCTCGATGACGCCGTCGCGGCGTGCGCCGGCCGGCGGCCGAGCGTCGACCACCAGCCACTTGCGCTTGTTGATGACCTTGAGCGCGGTGTCGTAGGCCGTTCGCAGCGGCAATTCGACCTGGAGCGGCGCAACGTCGGGATAGGCCTTGCGCTGCAAATCGGCGAAGCGCGCCGGATAGTCGGCCTTGCCGGCCGGCCGCAGGCGCGACAGCACGTCGAAGCGCGGCGGATTGGCGAAGTCGGTCGTGACGTCGTTGATCTCGGGCAGCTTGTAGGCGCGAAGGCCGAGATAGGCCGGATAGGCGAGCAGGAGCGAGCCGAGCAGCAGCGCGACGAGGGCGCGGCCGAGTCCCGGCGAGCCGTTCCGCCAGATGGCGATGAAACTCGCGAGCGCCAGCAGGATCGCCGCCGCCGCGAAGGCGAGCGCTGCGCCAAAGGTGGCGATGGCCGGCCCGATCTCCAGCAGGCCGGAGCGGACAATGATGACCGACAGCGCCGCGACCGCCAGGGCGAACCAGGCGAGCCGCGCCGACCAGATCGCCAGGGGCGACATCGGCTCATCGACAAAGGGTCGGCGCAACATGCGTGTGTTCTATCCTTTACCGCTATCCCTTGCAGATGCCGCGCAGCGCTGTCCACTCCGCCGGCGCCAGCATAGCCGGTTCGCCGCCCCCCGGCGCGAGGCGCTCGATCGTGGCGATCCGCGCCTTGGTGTCCGGATGGTCGCGCAGGATCTTCATGCCCGGCTCGGTCGCGCCGCCGATCCGCGCGAGGATGGCCGCCAGCGACCGCCCATTGCCGCCGACCTGCTGCATCAGGCCGACGCCGTAGACGTCGGCGGCGGCCTCGACGTCGCGTGAATAGGAGGATTGCAGCACCGTCTTCGCGGCCATCACCACGGCGCCGCCGCCGACGAAATCGCCGAGCACCATGCCGAACAGGAAGGACAGGCCGGCGCCCTGGAGGACCGCGCGCGTGCCGTCGCGATGCGCGACATGGCCGATCTCGTGCGCCAGTACGCCGGCAAGCTCGTCGGCATCGTGCGCGGCGTCGATCAGGCCCTCGAAGACGTAGACCTGTCCGCCGGGAATGGCGAAGGCATTGGCTTCCGATCGGTGCACGATGGTGAAATGGAGCGGTTGCGGCAGGGACGCCGCAGCCTCGAGCCGCTGCGTCACCTTCACGAACGCCGCCCGCGCGTCGGCCTTGCCTGGCTCATTGCCGCACTCGAAGGCGGCGCCCGCGTGCTTCGAATCGAGCGTGCTGCGGATTTGCAGGTCGACCGCGGCGCCGAGCTTGCGCTCGACCGCGACCGGCAGCAGCGGCGCGACGCGCCCGGCGACTGCCGGGACACCGAACCATGCGACGACCAGCAGCGTCGCGACCGCGGTGACGCTGAGCCCGACGACGGCCAGCCGCTGGCGATGCTGAAGGCCGCCCGAGCGGTCGACATTCGCGGCGCGCGCGTCAACCGCCGCGGCGAAGGCGGGATCGGCGATGGTGAGGCGCTCGAGCAGCGCCTGGCCGTGCCGCCCGAGGCGCAGCACCCCGTCCGGCGCGGGCAGGCCCTCGATCTCCTCGTAAGGCCATTCCGCCAGCCGGCGGTCGTCGGCATCGTCGATGATGAGCGTTCGTGCGCCCAGGGTGACGCGCACGTCGCGGCGCGTGCTGACGCGGCCGTCGAAGAAGGTGCCGGCTCCGGTCGTTGCGGCTTGCGAAGTATCGCTCATCAGTAGCCGCCCACGTTCAGGGCGTCGGCGAGGCCTTCGCCGAGCGGCGAGCTCGCATCGCCGCGCGCCTCGACCGCATCGAGCTTGTCGACCCCGGTCAGATGCAGCGCTTCGGCGCCGAGCTGCCACAGCGAGAGCTGCACCGTGGCGCGATAGATGGTCGAATAGCCGAGCGCGGCGACGACATAGCCGCCGAGACCGACCAGGCTTGCGGCGATGTCGCCGGCGCCGGTGTCCGGCATCTTGCCGGCCAGCACGCCGATGACGATCAGGAGCGGCACGGCGAATAAGCCGAGCACGATCGTGAACAGCGAGCCCCACCACAGGAAGCGCATGTAGGCGCCGTAGACGTGGCGGATACGCAGGCTCGATTGCGCAGCGATCTCGCCGAAACGGAGTCCCGACGTCCACCAGCGCAGCACCACCGCCTGGAAGACCGGGTAGAGCAGCGCCGCGAGCGCGACCGACAATCCGACCATCAATATGGCGAAGACGACGACTTCGCCGAGCGCGGGATTGCCGCCTTCGATGCGCGCCATGACATCGTCGCCGCCCTGTCCGACCGCGTCGGTGAGCGCGCGCCAGTCGACCACCTCGACGAAGGCGGCGATCGCGAGCGCGAGCGGCGCCATGATCATGAGCCACATCGGCAGGCCGCGCAGGAACAGCTTCCAGCCGGCGCCGGCGAAGCGGCCGGGCAGGGCGCCGTAATAAGTGTGGCGCATCTTGTAGCGCTCGAGGCTGGCGAGCTGGAACGGATAGGCGAGCCCGACAGTGAGCGCCGTCGCGAGCCACCAGGCGGCGGCGCGGACGGCGTAGATCCAGGCGGAGCCGTCCTGCGTGAAGCGCAGGCCGCGGAAGACTGTGCGCGTGAGCCGGTAGCGGCGCGCGCGATAGACCGCGTATTGGCCGAGCACCGCCAGGCCGAGGAAGGCGAGGAGGCCCGCCATCTCGCCGATGGCGCCGAGATCGAGTGCGGCGACGAAGAAGCCGGCATAGACCGGAACCAGGACCGCAATGGCGACGAGGAAGCCGAGCACGAGTTCGATCGGGGTGCCGGCATATTCCAGTGTCTCGCCGTCGATCTCCGTGCTCGCCCAGAGGAAGCGCCGCACGTCGGTCATCAGCCAGAAGCGATAGAGCCCGAGCGACACCATCAGGAGCGCGGCTCCGCGCGCGAGCAGGCGTGCATAGGTGCGACGCCGGCCCAGGAACCGCACGCCCCCCGTCCTTCCCCCGCTCGCCTCGAGGCTCGTCATCGCGGACAAGGGATAGAGCCGAAGCCGGCCACGGGCAATGACCGCGTAAGCTGCCGTAATTCTTAAAGAACTATTCCCCGCCGGGCGATCACAGTCGCGCGTTCGGCGCGAAACTTGCGGCGGCCCACGGCGTTGAGTGTCGTGCATCGCGCATGAGGCGCGGGTCTGAGCAATTTTTGTGCAGGAAGGAGCCCGCCCGTGCGGTCGACGATTCGAATTGTGGCGCTGACGAGCTGTGCCGTGCTGTCCGCAGGGGCGGCGCGCGCGCAGACCCCGATGCAGTTCTGGCATCAGGAATGGTCGCGCCAGCGCGACGCCTCCGTGCAGCAGGATCAGGGCTACTACCCCTATTATCAGTCGCGCGGCTCCCAGCAACGCGGCTGGTTCGGCGGCGGCGGGTTCGACAACAGCTACGACCCGGAGCCCGATCCGGCGCGCTCGCGCGGCCCGATGCCGCAGGTGCACGTCGATAACCCGACCTTCTACGACTACAAGCCGGACACGCTGAAGACGGTCGCGCTGGCCACGATCTGCAAGCCGCAGCTCTCGCCGGCGGCGCAGGCCGCGCAGGCGACGCTCAAGCCGCAGAAGGTGTCCGAGACGACCGGCGCGGCTCCGGCCGAGGCGCCCGCGGACGCGGCGCCCGCCGATGCGGCTCCGGCGCCGTCCCCCTTCGCGCAGGCCTGCGCGGCCGACACGCAGAGCGTTCGCGTTCTGCCTGAGGTCGGCAAGGCGCTGACCGCCTGGTACGGCGCCCATCCGCAGTTCGTCTGGAGCGACGGCAAGGAGGTGAGCGCCAAGGCGCTCGCCGCGATGGCGACGCTCGCCGCCAGCGACAAGGTCGGCCTCGTCCCCGCCGACTATCGTGTCGATCCGCCGGCGCTCGACGGCCTCGACGATGCCGCCAGGCAGGCCGCGCTCGCCGACTTCGACGTCAGGCTCTCGGCCAGGACGATTACCTACGTGCTCGACGCCACCCGCGGCCGCATCGATCCAGACCGCATCTCCGGCTATCACGACCTGCCGCGCAAGAGCGTCGACCTTGCCGCGGCGATGGACGCGCTGACGTCGAAGGACGACGTCACGCAATATCTGCAGGCGCAGAACCCCGACAATGCGCAGTTCCGCGCGCTGGTCGCCGAGCTCGCACGCCTGCGCGAAGGCAAGCCGGCGCAGCAGGCCAAGCTCTCCGACGACATCCGCATCGTGCCCGGCGAGAGCAATCCGCAGCTCGGCGCCGTGCTCGCCGCGATCGGTGAGTCCGCTCCGGACCTGAAGCAGAAATATCCCGACGTCTTCTCCGACACGTCGGAGACCTATGACCGCCGCGCCGTGGCGCTGGTGAAGGCGTTCCAGCGCGGGAAGGGCGTCCACGCCGACGGCGTCATCGGCCGCAACACCATCCGCGCGCTGACGGGCAAGCATGACGATACGGCGGGCAGGATCGCCAAGATACAGATCGCGCTCGAGCAGCTGCGCTGGCTGCCGCGCAATTTCGGCGACCGCTACGTGTTCCTCAACCAGCCTGCCTTCGAGGTCTCCTATTTCAACGGCACGGAGAAGCCGCTGACGATGCGCGCCGTCGTCGGCCGGCCCGACGCGCAGACCTACTTCTTCGTCGATCACATCAAGGACGTGCAGTTCAACCCGTACTGGAACCTGCCGCGCTCGATCGTCGTCAACGAGATGCTGCCGAAGCTCTACCGCGACGGCTCCTATCTCGACGACCACGGCTACGAGGTGCTCAACCAGCGCGGCCGGCAGATCGCGTCGAACAGCGTCAACTGGGCGGCCTATGCCAAGAACGCGACCAGCGTGGAAGTGCGCCAGCCGCCCGGCCAGCGCAACGCGCTCGGCCTGCTGAAGATCGAGTTCCCGAACAAGCATGCGATCTACATGCACGATACGCCGCAGAAATCGTTCTTCGCCCGCGACATGCGCGCGCTGAGCCATGGCTGCGTCCGGCTGCAGAATCCGCAAGCGATGGCGGCGGCTGTCCTCGGCAAGAGCGTCGACTACGTCAACAAGCAGATCGCCCGCGGCGAGAATGCGAGCGAGCGTGTCGGCGACGTCCCGGTCTATCTCGCCTATTTCACCGCGTGGCCCGACCAGAGCGGCACGGTGCATTATTACGGCGACATCTATGACCGCGACGCGCACATGAAGACGGCGTTCGAGAAAACGGAAGCCGCGCGCAAGGGCGGCTAGGTCTTCAGCCGCGCCACCGCGACACGATAGAGAAACGACGAGAGCCGCACGGCATCGGGATCGATGCCGGCGGCTCCGATCTTTTGGCGCCACTCGCTACGTTCAAGCGCGCGCGTGACCGAGATGCGGCCGTCGCCGATCACCATCGGATGCACGCCCAGCAGTCGCCCGGCGACGCCGATGGCATGATAGGCGACGGGGTGGCGCTCGAGATCTGCGATCATCCAGCCGAGCCGCGCCGTCGCCTCCATCCAGCGCAGCAGCGCCGCCACCCGCTCGTCGTCGAGATGATGTGCGACGAGGCTCGAGACGACGAGATCGATGCGGAACGACGGCCGCAGGTTGAAGATGTTGGCGGCCAGATAGTCGATGCCGGCGCGCGCCGGCGTCGCCTCGCGCGCAATGGCGACCGTGTCGGGTTCGACGTCGACCCCGATCAGCCGCAGCGGCAGGCCGCGCCGGTCCGCCCAGCGCCGGATCGCGCGCAGGAGGTCGCCATAGCCGCAGCCGACGTCGAGGACCGTCAGCGGCTCGTGATGGTTCGCGGTCGCCGATGCGAGCCAGCGCAGCACCGGCCAGTGTCCGAGCATGACGCCGTTGAGGCGGGCAAGGCTCCTGAAATAGGCGGCGCGTTCGGCGGGCGGCGGCGCCGCTGTGTCGAGCCACTCGAGCGCGCCGCTGCGACTGGAGAAGTCGGGCACGTCAGGCGCTACGGAAGGCCATCAGTTCCGCCGACAGGCCCGGGCCGAACGACATGGCGCAACCCTTCTCGGCGCGTGCGTTCGTCCGCATGAGCTCGTCGAGCACGAACATCACCGTCGCCGACGACATGTTGCCGTACTGACGCAGCACCTCGCGCGAGGCGGCGAGGGCTTCGCCGTCGAGATCGAGCGCGTGCTCGACCGCGTCGAGCACGGTGCGGCCTCCGGGATGCACCGCCCAGAGATCGATGTCGCGCGCCGCGTCGCCGCCGACGATGTCGCCGGCATGCGCGTGCAGCCCGGCCTGGATCGCGTTCGGAACGCGGCCCGACAGCATCATGTCGAAGCCGAAGCCGCGGATATTCCATGTGATGAGGTCGCGCGTCTCGGGCATCAGCAGGGTGCGGAAGCCGTCGAGCGCGAGACCCTCGGCATCGGCCGACACGAGGCCAGCGGCGCAGCCGTCGGCGAAGATGAGGAAGGAGAGCATCTGCTCGAGATCGGTCGTGTCCTGAAGGTGCAGCGTGCACAGTTCGATGCACAGCACGAGCACCCGCGAGTCGGGCTCCGAGCGCACAATATGCCGCGCCAGCCGCAATGCGTTGATCGCCGCGTAGCAGCCCATGAAGCCGATCATGGTGCGCTCGACGCCCGGCAGCAGCCCGCATTGCGCGATGACGTCGTGGTCGACGCCCGGCGCGGAGAGGCCGGTGCAGCAGGCGGTCAGGACATGCGTGATGCGCCGGCGCTCGTTGTCGCCGAGCAATCGGTCGACTGCCTGGCAGGCGAGCGCCGGCGCGTGCCTCTCGAAGGCGAGCATCCGCGCGGCGGTGTCGGGGAAATCACCAGGCGCGTAGAAGCCGCCGGCCGAGAGGTTTTCGGGCGCGAGGCAGGAATAGCGATGGTCGATGCCGGAGCGATCGGCCATGCGCGCGAACAGCCGCGCTTTGCGCGGCTCGCCGTCGAGAGCGTCCAGCGCGTGTCGGGTGAACAGCGCATGCACGTCGTGATGCGGCACGGCCGTGGCGATGCGGTTGAGATAGGCAGTGGTCAAGAAGTGCTCGTCGGTCGGCGCCCCCAACGGCAAACACCGCGGAATAGCACATCGTCCCGGCGCGCCGCCGCGCCGGTTCAAATGGCCGTGATGGTGGGACGGGCGGCTGCCCGCTTCTCGCAATCACGCGGCGCAAATGGCAGCGGCGCCGGGGTGATCGGCGCCTAGTGGCGCTTCTTTCGTCGGGCCGCCGATTTCTTTGCGGCCTTCCTGCGCGCGGCCTTCTTGGCGGCTGACCGCGTCTTCACGGCCTTCTGCGTCAAGCGCCGTGTAGCAGGCGCTGTCTTTTTGGCGGTCTGTTTCTTCGCGGTCTTCTTCTTGGTC
>JBQCFB010000306.1:0-2559 GCA_051959715.1 Pseudolabrys sp. | reverse complement strand
GATGCCGACCAGCGACACCGACTCCTCGTTCAATTCGTAGCGGCCGGCCTCGATGCGCGACAGGTCGAGGATCTCGTTGATGAGGCCGAGCAGGTGCACGCCCGAATTATGGATGTCGGCGGAATATTCCTTGTAGGCGGGAATGGCGTGCTCGCCGAACACCTCGGTCTTCATCACCTCCGAGAAGCCGAGAATGGCGTTGAGCGGGGTGCGCAGCTCGTGGCTCATCTGCGCCAGGAACCGCGATTTGGAGATGTTGGCGGCCTCCGCGCGCCGCCGCGCCTCGTCCGAGATGGCCTTGGCCTGCTCGAGTTCGCCGATCAGCGCGTCCTTCTCGGCGCGCGCCTCGAGCGTGGCGAGCGAGGTCGAATAGAGGCGATAGGCGAGAACTGCGAAATAGCCCTGCGCGGCGATCGCCATGCCGGCGAGGATCATGTCGCGCAGCGTGCCGTGCATGGCGAAGTCGAGCGCGACCGCCGACGTCACCGGGAAGGTCGCCGCGAACACCGCCATTGGCAGGCTCGAGGCGAGCATGCTCGACACCGCCACGACCAGCAGCATCACGAAGAGCATGAACGTGCCGGAGCTCTCGTCGACGCCGACCGGATGGATGAGGATGAACATCCACGCCACGCCGTAGAACAGGTCGAGCAGGATGAAGCGCATGCGCCATGCGCTGGTCGAGACGTCCGACGGCGGCAGTTCGAGGAATTGCCGGCACTTGGTGATGATGACCGCGTGAATGACGAGCACCGACGCGGTCCAGGCACCGGCGGTCACCGCGCCGGTCCACAGGCTCGACAGGAAGCCGATGGTGCCGACGAGCAGCAGGATGACGAGCGAGGCCGACAGCCGGTTCTGGGCGTACAGCCGCAGCAGTTCGATATCGAAGGCCGGCCGCGTGCCGCTCGAGGAGGTCAGCCGGTCGCGCGCCTCGCGCACGTATTGCGCGGCGAGCCGCCGCTTCACCGGGGACTTTTCCGGCGGCAACGCGCTCAGGTCGGGCTGTTCGCCGGGAATGGGCATTTGTCGGGACGCTGACGCTCACGGAACCGGAGGCCCAAACTCGCTCATAATCCTTAAGACCAAGCTTAAGAGGCGGCTAAAGTCTCTGGTTAACGATCCTTAACCGGCCTTTGACAGGAGGCCCGGCCGCATGGTCGTTTCGGGCGAGGGAACCGCTCAGGGACAGGCAATGAAGCTCTACGACAGCAGGATGGCGCCCAATCCGCGCCGCGTTCGCATTTTCCTGGCCGAGAAAGGCATCGAGGTGCCGACCGAGCAGGTCGACATGATGGCCAAGCAGCACCTGACCCCGGAATACACCGCCATCAACCCGCTCCAGCGCATGCCGGCGCTCGAGCTCGACGACGGCACCGTGATCTCGGAGTCGATCGCCATCTGCCGCTATTTCGAGGCGCTGCGGCCGCAGCCGGCCCTGTTCGGGACCGGGCCGAAGGAGGTCGCCGTCGTCGAAATGTGGAACCGGCGCTGCGAGCTCAACCTCCTGTTCTCGGTCGCCCAGGTGTTCCGGCACACGCACCCGGCGATGAAGGAGCTGGAGGTGCCGCAGGTGCCGGCCTGGGCCGACGCCAACCGGCCGCGCGTCATCGACTTCCTGCGCATTCTCGATGGTGAGCTGGCCGGGCGCGAATTTGTCGCCGGCGAGCATTTTACCGTCGCCGACATCACCACGCTGTGCGCGATCGACTTCATGAAGCCGACGCGGATCGCGCTTCCGGATGACGTCGCCCACGTGAAGCGGTGGCATGCCGCGGTTGCGGCACGGCCGAGCGCCAAGGCATAAGAGAGATATGAAGCTCACCATCGTCGGCTGCGGTGACGCGTTCGGTTCCGGCGGACGCATGAATACGTGTTTCTGGCTGGAGACGGCGAAGGCGACGCTCGTCGTCGATTTCGGCGCCTCCTCGCTGGTGGCGCTGAAGAAGGCGGGCCTCGATCCGAACGCCATCGACGCCATCGTGCTGTCGCACCTGCACGGCGATCATTTCGGTGCGCTGCCGCTCCTGCTGCTCGACTATCAATTCTTGGCGCGGCGCGACCGGCCGATCCTGATCGCGGGCCCGACCGGGTCGCGGGCGCGGATCGACGCGCTGATGGAGGCGTTCTTTCCGAAGTCGACCGGCTCGAAGTGGAAATTCGGCTGGGAGGTGCAGGAGATCGCGCCCGGTGTCCCCGATACGGTGCTCGGCCATGCGGTCGTCACCGCCGAGGTCATCCACCAGTCGGGCACGCCGTCGACGGCGCTGCGCCTCTCGGACGGCGAAAAGACCTTCGCCTATTCCGGCGATACCGAATGGACCGACGCGCTGCTGCCGATCGCGCGCGACGCCGATCTCTTCATCTGCGAGTGCTACGGTTTCGCCGGCAAGCTCTCGGGGCACCTGAGCTGGGAAATCCTCAAGCCGCGGCTCGGCGATCTGGCCGCGCGCCGCACCATGGTCACGCACATGAACCCGACCATGCTCGCAAAGCTGGACGAAGTGCGGCGAGGGGGCGTGCTGCTCGCGGAAGACGGGCTGACGCTGGAGTTCTGAC
>JBQCFB010000305.1:0-14692 GCA_051959715.1 Pseudolabrys sp. | reverse complement strand
GCAAGCTGCGCGAGCCGGTGCAGGGTCTCCGAGAACGGCACCATGAAGGCGGCGCTGGTCGAGCGGCCGGCGATTTCCCAGATGGCGAAGCCGGCGAGGACGCTGAGCCAGACCGGCAGATGTCGACGGATGGTGTTGGGGAGCAAAGCCTGATCTTTCAACGCGCAGTTTAAGTAGGCAGACGCCGCGATCCGCAGCGAACTCCCTCTCCCCGCTTGCGGGGAGAGGTCGGGCCGCGACGCGGTCCGGGTGAGGGGCATCTGAACTGCCGAGAGTCCCAGGCCCCTCACCCCGACCCTCTCCCCGCAAGTGGGGGAGAGGAGGTTCGCTGCGGATCGCGGCGTCTGCCTACTTAAACTGCGCGTTGAAAGATCAGGCTTTGCTCCCCAACACCATCCGCCGACATCTGCCGGTCTGGCTCAGCGTCCTCGCCGGCTTCGCCATCTGGGAAATCGCCGGCCGCTCGACCAGCGCCGCCTTCATGGTGCCGTTCTCGGAGACCCTGCACCGGCTCGCGCAGCTTGCGGCCACCCGAACCTTCCTCAACCAGTTGCTGGACTCCGCGAAGCTGTTCACGACCGGCTTCGTGCTCGCGCTGATCGTCGGTGCGCCGCTCGGCCTGTTGTTCGCGCGCGTGCGCGCGCTGCGCATCGGCGTCGAGCCCTACATCATGATTCTCTATTCCACGCCGATGGTGGCGCTGATCCCGTTCATCCTGTCGCTGATGGGCTTCGGCTTCGCGCCGAAAGTCCTCGTCGTCTTCCTCTTCACGGTCTTCCCGGTGCTCTACAACACGGTCGAGGGCGCGCGCAGCATCAAGCCCGAACTGATCGAAGTGGCGAAGTCCTACCGCTCGTCCGAATGGGCGCTGTGGCGGGAGGTGATGCTGCCCTACACCTTGCCCTACATGATGACGGGCGTGCGCCAGGCGATCGGCCGCGCGCTGGTCGGCATGATCGCGGCGGAGTTCTTCCTGTCGGCGACCGGCGTCGGCCGCCTCATCATGGAGGCGTCGCAGGAGTTCGACACCGCAGGCGTCTTCGCCTCCATCTTCATCATCGGCGTGATCGGCGTCGGCCTGACCCGCGCCGGGCTGATGATCGAGCAGCATTTCGCGCGTTGGAGGCAGTGACGATGGCCGAGCAAGCCTTGTCCACGCCTGCCCCGACCTCTGCCAAGCCGCAGCCCGCGCCGCGCAAGGAGAACACGCTGCTGCCGCGTCTCATCACCGGCGTCGTCATTCTCGGCGCCTGGGAGATCGTGGTGCGCGCGCTGGCGCCACGCTACGTGGCCAAGCCGACATCGATCGTGATGGCGATCCCGAGCGTCGTCACCGATCCGAAATTCCTCACCGCGCTCGGCCAGACGGTCGGCGCCGTCGCTGAAGGGCTCGCCGTCACCATCGTGCTCGGGACCATCATCGGCCTTGCGATGGGCCGCAGCCCTGCGATCGACCGCTGCATCCGCGTCTATATCAACGCCTTCAACGCGCTGCCGATGATCATCGTGCTGCCGCTGTTCTCGCTGTGGTTCGGCTATTCGACACACGCGCGCATCGCCACCATCATCTTCGCCGCGATCTTCGCCATCACCATGAACGTCGCCGATGGCGCCCGCGCCGTGCCGCGCGAATATCTCGAAGTCGCGCGCTCGTTCCGCTCGGCGAAGATGCGCACATTGTTCGACATCGTGCTGCCGGCCTCGACGCCATATCTTCTCGCCGGCTTCCGCCTCGCCGCCGGCCGCGCGCTGATCGGCGCGGTGGTCGCAGAGTTTTTCCTGTCGATCGGCGGGCTCGGCTTCTACATCCTCTACAATTCGCGCTCCTACCACCACAACGAGGCTTTCGTCGGCGTGCTGCTGCTCGCGGCCTTCGGCGTCGGCTTCGAAGTCGTCGTGCAATGGGCCACGCGGCGTTTCATGCCGTGGTACCGCCGCGGCGAGAAATAACCGTATCGTCCAGCCGCTCCAGGGAATCTCCATGTCCGATCCGCTTCTGTCCGCCGCGCTCGCGCATTGGGGCGCGCGCTTCGTCGCCAACGGTGTCGTGCTTACCGACTTCGAGGAAGTCACGAAGTCGATCACCAGTTACAACGACTGGTGCCGCGCCTGGTCGGCGCGCGCGGCGCATCACGAGCAGCTCGGCCGCGAGGCGCTGGCGCGCGGTCACAACCTCACCGCCGGCGAGTGTCTCCAGCGCGCCGGCGTGTACTACCATTTCGGTTCGTTCCTGTTCGCGCACGATCCGGAGCAGATGAAGGCCGCGCACAAGAAGCAGATCGAGTGCCGCCAGCTCGCGCTGCCGCATCTTTCTCCGCCCGGCGAACGCGTCGAGATCCCCTATGAGGGCAAGAAGCTTGCCGGCATCCTGCGCAAGCCGGCCGGCGTGGCAAAGCCGCCGGTCGTCGTCATGGCGGTCGGCCTCGACTCGACGAAGGAAGAGACCGACGCCTACGAAATGCCGTTCCTCCAGCGCGGCATGGCGACGCTCGTGTTCGAAGGCCCGGGTCAGGGCGAGGCGCAATACGATTTCCCGATCCGCGGCGACTACGAGGTGCCGGTGAAGGCGGTGCTCGACTATGTCGAGACGCGGAAGGATCTCGACACGAAGCGCATCGGCATGTGGGGCGTCAGCCTCGGCGGCTATTACGCGCCGCGCGCCACCGCGTTCGAGAAGCGCATCAAGGCCTGCATCGCGCTCGGCGGTCCGTTCAACATGGGTGCGGCCTATGACAGCCTGCCGGATCTGACGCGCGAGACGTTCCGCATCCGCAGCCACGCCAAGACGCGCGAAGAGGGCCACCGGAACGCCAACACCCTGTCGCTCGAAGGCATCGCGCAGAACATCACGGTGCCGATCTTCATCGTGAACGGCCGGCAGGACCGCGTCATTCCGCCGGGCGACGCCGAGCGGCTGGCGCGCGAGGTCAAGGGCCCGGTCACCTTGATGATGATCGAGGACGGCAACCACATCGCCAACAACCGCGCCTACCGCTGGCGCTCCCAGTCGGCTGACTGGATGAAGGAGCAGCTGGGGTAAGCGGCGCCACCCAAGCGCATCGACCGTTGTCATGGCCGGGCTTGTCCCGGCCATCTCGCTTAGGAAGGCAGGGCTTTGCCTTCCTTGTCGGGATCACCGGGTCACGGCGCGTACCGCGCCGGCCCGGTGATGACAGGGAAGAAAAAACGGCTAATGTCCGCGCAAATTCGGACAGGAGCCCTTCGATGCCGTCGACCTATCTCGATTCCGCGATCTTCCGGGACATCTTCACCACGCCGGCCATGCGCCAGGTGTGGTCGGACGAGAACCGGGTCCAGAAATACCTCGACTTCGAGAAGGCGCTGGCGGTCGCGCAGGCGCGGCTGAAGATCATTCCGCAGGAAGCCTGCGACGAGATCGTCAAGCACTGCGACATCAAGGAATACGACTTCGCCAAGCTGAAGGAAGCGACCGAGCGCATTGGTTATCCGGTGCTGCCGGTGGTGCAGCAGCTCGTCAAGCTCTGCAAGGACAAGCTCGGCGAGTGGTCGCACTGGGGCGCGACCACGCAGGACATCACCGACACCGCGACCGTGATGCAGATCCGCGAGGCGCTCGACCTCGTCGGCAAGGAGATCGACGGCATCTGCGCCGCGCTCGCGTCACTCGCCAAAAAGTATCGCGACACGCCAATGGCCGGCCGCTCCAATCTCCAGCAGGCCGTGCCGATCACCTTCGGCTACAAGATGGCGACCATTCTCGCCGGCTTCGAGCGCCATCGTGCGCGTCTCGCGCAACTGAAGGAGCGCGTGCTGGTCGGCGAGTTCGGCGGCGCGGCCGGCACCCTGTCGTCGCTCGGCAAGGAAGGCCTGAAGTGCCAGGTCGAGCTGATGAAGGAGCTCAAGCTCGGCCAGCCGGCGATCTCGTGGCACACCGTGCGCGACTGCATCGCCGAGGTCGGCTGCTTCCTCGGCCTCGTCACCGGCTCGTGCGGCAAGGTCGCGTTCGACGTGAAGCTGCTGATGCAGACCGAGGTGGAAGAGGTCTACGAGCCGTTCCACCAGGGCCGCGGCTCGTCGTCGACCATGCCGCAGAAGCGCAATCCGATCTCGTCGGTCTACATCACCGCGCAATCGGCGATCGTGAAGCAGCACGCCGCCGCGCTGATGGAAGCGATGGTCGAGGACCACGAGCGCGCCACCGGTCCGTGGGAGATCGAATGGATCGTGCTGCCGGAGATCTTCATGCTCTCGGCCGGCGCGCTGGCGCAGACGCGCTTCGTGCTCGAGGGCCTTCAGGTCAACGAGAAGAAGATGCGCGAGAACCTCGACATGACCAAGGGCCTCATCATGTCGGAAGCCGTGATGATGAAGCTCGGCGACAAGATGGGCCGCAACTACGCGCACGACCACGTCTACGATATCTGCCGCGAGGTGGTGAGGACCGGCACGCCGCTGATCGATCTCCTCGAGAAGGACGCGGAGATCAAGAAGCACGCCAATCGCAAGGAGCTGGAGGCGATGGTCGACCCGGCGAACTATCTCGGCGTCGCCGGCGAGATGGTCGACCGCGTCCTGGCGATGCGGGGCAAGTAGGCGTCAGGCGGATTTCGGCTGCGTCTTCCACACCGCGGCCGCGACCAGCAGCGTCGACGCGCCGAGGCCGATGAACAGCCAGGGCGGCGTCACGCCCTGCTTCTGCAAGAGCGCAACGACGATCGTACCCGCCGTCATGAAGCCGGCGTTGAGTACGTTCACGCCGGCAATGGTGCGGGCGCGGTGCGCGACGTCCGACCACGCCTGCACCGCGGCAAATGCCGGCACGATGAACAGGCCGCCGGCCAGCGCGAGGCCGCAGAGATCGACTGCGACGCGCAAGCCCGGCGCCTTGCCGAGCACGGCTCCCGGCGGCTGCGTCGCTGCCGCCGGCGCAAGCCCGAATGTCGCGATGCCGAGATCGATGGCGAAGACACCGATCAGCACTGCGCCGACGACGGTGATGCCGAGCACGATGCGTCCGCGCGCGAGCAGCGCCGCCAGCGCCGACCCGGCGCCGACCGCGATCGTGAACAGCGCGAGATAAGCCGTCACCGTCGTCTCGTCGCCGCCGATCAATGTCTTGATCAGCGGCGGCAGCAGCGACAGCACGACGATGCCGGTCAGCCAGAACCAACTCGTCACCAGCGCGCCCCACCACAGCCGCGCGTCGGCGCGCAGGTGCCGCAGCATGGCGAGCGTCGAGGCGGCGATGTTGGCGCGGACGGCAAGATGCGGCGCGCCTTCGCCGCTCGGTGGAATGAGCAGTGCGGCGATCCAGCAGGCGAGCGACATCGCCATCACCATCGGCGCGAAGCCGAAGGCGCCGCCGGTGCGCGAGGCGATCCCGCCCATGATGGTGCCGGCGAGGATGGCGACGAAGGTGGCGCCCTCGATCAGCGCGTTGGCGGCCGTGAGTTTCTCGCGCGGCAGATGGTCCGGCAGGATGCCGTACTTCATCGGTCCGAACAGCGAGGCCAGCACGCCGAAGCCGAACAGGGCGGTGAACAGGATCGGCAGCGACTCCTGCGCATAGCCCCACACCGCAAGACCGGCGATCGCCATCTCCACGAATTTCACGGCTTGCGCCACGCGCGCCTTGTCGAAACGGTCGGCGAGTTCGCCGCCGAGTCCGGACAGGACGAAGTAGGGCGCGATGAAGATCGCGCTCGCCGCCGTGATCAGGGCCTCCGCGTCCTCATGGCCGCGGAACAGGATGAGGAAGACGAGCGCCGTCTTGAGGAAGTTGTCGTTGAACGCGGCGAAGAACTGGCACCAGAACAGCGGCGCGAACCGCCGCGAGAGCAGCAGCGGCGTGCCGGTCGCGTCCATTCCGCCTGATTAATGCAAAGTTCCCCGCGGCGCCATCGGGGAGCCGGCGCCGGTCAGAAGATCGAATCGCGATCGAGCATGTCCGCCAGCACGGATCCGATGCCGAATCCGAGCGACATCACGAGGACGGTACCGAACAGGGCGAGCCACATGTTGCGCTCCTCGGTTTGCCAGGGAGTCTGGCCCGGGCAACGTGGAAGGGTACTCTCCGGTTCCTGCCCTTTTCCCGCTATCCACCGCTTATTATTGACGAAACCTCACCTAACTGCGTCGATTTTTGCCGAAATGCCGTCGGTGACCGTCGGGGCGCTTCGGCGCATGATGCCCAGAACTCCGGCGCATGAGCCGGAATGCTCCGGAGGCGGGGAATGGCGCTGATCTTCAATCAGGACACGGTCGCGGCCGAACCGGCCGGGCGCGGCGCGCGCCGCCAGCCTCTGCTGACGACGGCGCGCGTTCCCGGCATCGCGATCCTGCTCGACCGCATCGTGCTGGACGCCGGCGGCGAGATGCCGCTCGCCGTGCCCCATGACAGCGTCGCCTGGCTCCAGGGCGTCGATGGCGAGGTTGCGCTTATGCACGGCAACGAAGAGACCGTGCTGAGCCCGGCCAACGTGGCGATGCTGCCGCCGGGCTCCGCCGGCACATTGCGCGCCGCGCGAGCGGCGTGCCTGCTCTACGGTGAAATTCCGGACGCGCCGCGGCTCGACGCGGGCTTCGCGGCAAATCCGCCGCGCTTCCGGGTCGCCGACTGGACGCGCGAGCCGGTGCTCGACAGCGAACATGATGCGCGCAAGCGCATCTACCTCATCACGCCGAAGCTGTTCGGCACGAAGGCGGTCAAGGGCGAGATGATCATCTATCCGCCCGGCACGGCGGCCGCGAACCATCATCACGAAGGCGCCGAACATTTCATGGTCGTGCTGCGCGGGCGCGGCACGGTCTATGCGAACGAGAAGCCGTTCGCGGTGCGGGCAGGCGACGTCATCTATTATCCCGACCGCGAGCGGCACTACCTCGAAGCGGCGCAGAACGAAGAATTGGTATTCGCGGAATACTTTGCGCCGGCGGAATTCAAGACGATCTGGGTTGACGACACTCAAATTTGCACATGGCTGCCGACCGGCCGCGACATTGAAGGCCGTGTGCCGTCGCGCGAGATCGCCGCGCATTCCTCGGCGCAGGTCGCGTCGCCGCTCGACGTATGATGTGCGGCGGCACGTGTAATGTTTTGCGAAAGAAGTGATTGCGCCGCGCTTGACTCCTGCCCGCATGAGCGCAGACTTCGTGCGTGTCCTTCTGGCGCGGAGGTCTGAATGCTTCCACCGGGTCAACGGGCCGCGTAGATCGTTGCGTCGTTCGTTCGGCGCGCAACGGAGCGGCACCAACACGAACGGTTCGCCGGGCGCGGCCCGCGCGGGTCGCATCAGTCAGGCAAGACCCCATTTCGGCCGCCCCCGGCGTGCTCTCTTTTCGCGATGCTTGACGCGCGCGATAACGGGCACGAGTTTCAATTTTAAATCTGGCTTGGCTGCTGTGCGCAACGAGACGTACCGGCGCGCGGCGCTGATCTTGCGCCCTCTCCCCTCTGTGGGAGAGGGCAGCCGCAGCATTCTCGCGACAAAGGATGGGTGAGGGGGAGAAGCACCCCCTCACCGATCATCGCTCGCGGAGAGGCGCTCAATGCCCTCTCCCACAGAGGGGAGAGGGCGCAATCATGGGCGCCCTGCGAGCACGAGATATTTGGTGAGGCCGTGGTGCCGGCGGAGGGATTTGAACCCCCGACCCCCCGCTTACGAAGCGGATGCTCTACCACTGAGCTACGCCGGCCAAAACCGCGCCTCTGATATCGGCGCCCGCCGCCGATGGCAAGCAATCTACTTGAACAGGTCCCGGATCTTCCGCGGCTGCGCGCCGGGCGCCACGGCCGCTTCCGGCGTCTCGCCATCGAGCGTCGGCCCGCCCGGGCCCGGATCGTCCGGCGCGTGGACGAGCGGGATGACGGGTTCGGCAGGCCGCGCATTATCGGCCCGTTTGGCGGGCTTTTGCGTATCGGACGGCGCCGGTTCCGAACCGGCCGGGGCAGGAGCCGGCTGAGGCGCCGCGACGGCTTCGACCACGGCGGCGGCCGGCTCGGCCCCGGGCACTACTTCGATCACCGGCCGGGTCACGCCGATCTCGGCCAGCGGCACGCGCCACGCAAAGCCGTCGAGGCGGCCTGCCGGGCTCACCGGCAGCCACTTGTCGGAGACGACGCCATCGGCGGTCCAGACCGGATCGCCGGACGCGCGCACCGCGCGCGCCATCCATTCGCGCACGCGGCCGGTATCGCCGTGCTCGGCCTCCTCGATCGCGGCCATCAGGGCGGCCACGCGCTGCGTCGGCGCGTCGAGGAAGGGCGACAGCGCCGTGCGCGCGGTGCCGAATTCGCGCGCGTCGAGCGCGGCGCGGGCGACCGCCAGCGCGCTCTCGATGTGTCCGGGCGCCATCCCCGACAGCTTCTGCACGCGGCCGAGGCGTTCGCGCGCGGAATCGCCGAGCCGCACGTCGGCATAGGCCTCGGCGAGCTCGGGGTGCGGGCTGGCGATCCAGGCGCGCTCGAGGATGCGCCGCGCCTTGCGCTGCTCGTTGGCTTCGGCGAGCCGGCGGCCGGCGAGCGCCGCAGCCGGTACGAATTCGGGAGCGAGCTTGACCGCTTCGAGCACGTCGGCGCGCGCGCCGTCGCGGTCGCTCTCGTCGCGCTCCTGCGCGCGTGCTGTGAGCAGCACCGCCCGCTTGCGGCGATACTCGACCTTTTCCAGTCCCGATTTCATGTTCTCCAATGCGGCGAGCGCGCCGGTCCAGTCGGCGACGGCGCAGCGCTCGTCGAGCACAGCCTGTCCGGCCCAGCCGAGCGCCGGCGCGGCCTGCGCCGCCTCGGCCGCGACGCGCTGCGCGGCGGCATGATCGTTGCGCCGCTGCGCCTCGATGTAGAGGCCGCGCAGCCCGAGCAATTTGGTCTCCGGGTTGCGCGTCATGGCGCGGAAGGCGCGCTCGGCGCCGGCGCGGTCGCCGGCGAGTTGCGCCGCTTGCGCCGTCAGAAGCAGCGCCAGCGGATCGTCGGGCGAAAGACGCCCGGCATCGTCGGCGGAGCGGCGCGCCAGCTTGAGATCGCCGGAGCCGATCGCGATCAAGCCGCGCGACACGGCGAGATAGCCCTTCATGGCGCGGCGATGGCGGAAGAACAGCGACACCTGCTCCGGCGCGCGCCAGATGCCGCGCAGGATCGACCAGGCGAGGATCGCGACGATGACCAGCACGAGGAGCGCGACCAGCGCCACCATCAGCGAGGTCTCGATGCGATAGCCCATCCAGGTGAGGACCAGATCGCCCGGGCGGTCGGCGAACCAGGCGAAGCCGCCTGCGATCAGCGCCAGCGCGATGAGGAAAACGACGACCCGGATCATTGCGCACCCTGCGTCAGCGCGCGGGCGCTCGAAGCGGCGATGTCGTCGGCCGCGGTCAGCGCGGCCTGTCGCGCCGTCACGCGCGCGAGCCAGTCCTTCGCCGGCGCCTGAGCAGCGTCCGGCAGCTTGCGGATGTCTGCCGCGGCGGCGGCGATGTCGTTATGCGCGGCCTCGATTTCGAGGCGCGCCAGCACGTCGGCCGGCTGGTCGCCGGAGGGCGCGTTGGCCGGGCTGATGCGCACGAGGTTGCCGGCGTTGGCTTGCAGCTTTTCAAAGAACGAGCCGGTGGGCTGCGCGCGCGGCGCCGCGATCTTCTGCATCTGCGGCACCATCGCGCGCAGTTGCTGCGCCAGCATGGCCGTGCTTGGGACGCCGCTCGATGCGAACGGCTCCAGCGCCGCGAGCTTCGCCGCATCGCCGCCGAGCGCCTTCGCTTGCGCGAGTTCGGCCTGATAAGGCGTGCCGCTCGTCACCGCATTGCGCAGGGCCTGGCTCGCGAGCGCGAGCCGCGTCGCCGATGTCGCGGCCGTGCTTTGCTTGATGCTGGCGCGCGCGGCCTGCTCGGCCTGTTCGAGGCTCGACAGTTTCTGTTGCACGGCGTCGATGTCGGCGCGCGTCACCGTGCTCGCCTGGTTGCGGGCGAGGTCCTTCACCTGCGAATCGAGCTGCGTCACTGTCTTGCTCGCGGCGTCGGCGTCGGTCCGCGCCTGCGACGCATTGCCGGCAATGTCGTCGATGCGCTTGCCGAGCGCGGCGACCGCGGTGTCGCCGGACTTGATCGCGCTCTCGGCGGACGACAGGCGCTGCGTCAGCGGCGTGATCGTCGATTGCAGCTCGGCGAGCTTCTGCGCGAGCTGCGGATCGGCGCCTCCGGACTTCGGCAAATCCTTCAGCGCGGCTTCGAGTTGCGCCACGCGCTGCGTCAGCGCGTCGGTCACCTTCGTGTCGACCGTCGGCGCCGGGCGGGCCTTCAACGCGTCGACATCGTTTTGCAGGGCCACGATCTGCTGCTTCGGCACCATGTCGCTTCGCACCGGCCGATTGGCCGGCATGAGGCCCGCATACCAGGCGCCGCCGAGCGCCGCGGCGACGATGACGCCGCCGGCGACCCCGGCCAGAAGCATGGATGCGATGGAGGTCGCGCTCCGTCCCTGCGCCGCGGGACCGACCCGCGGGTTCTCCGGTTCGGCCGACGCGCGCGGCGGGTCGTTGGGCGGCGGCGCCTGCGGCGGCTCGGAAGGTGGCGGCTCGGGAGGGCGTTCGAAGGGCGCGGCGGCTAGGGGCTCCGGCTGAACCGGCGGCTCGGGCTCGTGCAGCGGCTCGGCTGCGGCAGGCTGGGGCGGCGGGGTCACGTCGGTCGCGGTCAGGTCGATGGTCGGCGCCTTGCGCTTGCGGGCATCGGGCCCCTGCGGCGCCTTGCGCTTGTCTGCCATGCGGACCTGCTCCCGAATCCCCGCCCTGCGGCTAGCAAATAACGCAATCGGCGCGATTGCGCCACGTCAACCGCCCGAGGCCCCGAGAAGTTCAATGAGCGCAGCCTCGTCGGGGTGCTTCGCCACCGCGACATCGGCAGCGCCTGCGGTCCGTAACGGCGCGGCCACCTGCTCCGACAGGCAGAGATGGCGAACGCCGAGCGCCTCGCGCGCGACGCCGGCGGTGCGCGCGCCGGCGACATAATTTTCGGCGCTGCGATTCGAGTAGTGCAGCACCGCGTCGAGCGTGCCGTTGCGCAGGGCATCCGTGAGCCTAGCCGGGAAGGGCGCGGTGACGGCGCGATAGACGACGCGCATCTCCGTCGCGATGCCGTGGCGTGCCAGCGCGCCGACGAAATCGGCGGCGCGATGATCGCCGGCCAGGTAGAGGATCGGCGCCGTGCCGCGATGGCGCTGCACGATGAGACGCACCAGTTCATGAACGTCGCCGTCGGCCGAGGTCACGTCGGTGAATCCGGCTTGCCTCGCCGTCTCAGCGCTGCGCGCGCCGACGGCGAACAGCGGCAGTTTCAGAAGTTCGCGCGGCGCGTTCAACGCAGCCGGCGCATTGGCGCTGGTGACGACGACAGCGCTCCAGTCACCGGCGAGATCGGCGGCGATCGGCTCGACCCGCATCAGCGGCGCCAGCAGCACGTCGTGCCCCTGCGCGCGCAGCGCCTTGGCGCTGCGTTCGCCGTTGGGCTGCGGGCGGGTGATGGCGACGCGCATGGTCAGTCGAAGAAATGCGGGCCGGCGACGCGCTTCAATTCGCGCGCGGCCTCGTCGCCGATCGCTGCGGCGTCTTTCACGTGGCCGTTGCCCCGAATGTCGTGCGCCGCCTTGCCGTCCGGCCGCGCGATCAGCCCGCGGAATTCGAGCGCGTCGCCCGAGATCGTCGCATGGCCCGCGATCGGCGTCTTGCAGGAGCCGTCGAGCGCGGCGAGGAAGGCGCGCTCGCAGGCCAGCGCGGTGAACGTGTCGGCGTGATTGATCCGCGCCAGCGTCTCGCGCGTGCGCGCATCGTCGGCGCGCGCCTCGATGCCGATCGCGCCCTGGCCGACCGCGGGCAGGAATTCATCGACGCTCATGATCGCGGTCGCGTGCGCCGCGAGGCCGAGCCGCTTCAATCCCGCCAGCGCGAGCAGGGTCGCATCGGCCTCGCCGGCTTCAAGCTTGCGCAGCCGCGTTTCCACATTGCCGCGCAACGGCACGACATTGAGATCGGGCCGCAGGCGTTTGGCCACCGCCTGCCGCCGGAGCGACGCGGTGCCGAGCACGGCGCCTTGCGGCAGGTCTTGCAAGCGCTTCGCCTTGTGGCTGATGAAGACGTCGCGCGGGTCCTCGCGCTCGAGGCACGCGGTCAGCGCCAGGCCCGGCTGCGACACGGTCGGCATGTCCTTCGACGAATGCACGGCGAGGTCGACGCGCCGGTCGAGCAGCGCCTCCTCGATCTCCTTGGTGAACAGGCCCTTGCCGCCGACCTCGGACAATGGCCGGTCCTGGATCTGGTCGCCGGAGGTCTTGATCACGACGAGCGCGATCGCCTCCTCGCTCGCGCCCAGCGCTGCGGCGAGCCGCGCCCGGACGGCGCGCGCCTGCACCAGCGCCAGGGGGCTGCCGCGCGTGCCGATGCGCAGGAGAGCGGTGGATTGCGCCATGGTTCCTCTCGATGGTAGGGCACCTTTTAGTTCACCATCGCCCCGAAGGGGAGTGCCGGATGATCGTCCTCGGCATCGAGACGACCTGCGACGAGACCGCGGCCGCGGTGGTGGAGCGGCAGGCCGACGGCCGCGGCCGCATCCTGTCGAACATCGTCCTCAGCCAGATCGACCAGCACGCGGCCTTCGGCGGCGTGGTTCCGGAGATCGCCGCGCGCGCCCATGTCGAGGTGCTGGACGGCATCGTCGCCGAGGCGATGACGCAGGCGGGCGTGCCGCTCGAGCGTGTTGACGGTGTTGCCGCCGCCGCCGGGCCCGGGCTCATCGGCGGCGTCATTGTCGGGCTGACCACGGCCAAAGCCATCGCCATGGTCGCCGGCAAGCCGCTGATCGCGGTCAACCACCTCGAAGCCCATGCCCTGACCGCGCGGCTGACCGACGCGACGGCGTTCCCCTATTGCCTGTTCCTCGCGTCCGGCGGCCACACGCAGATCCTGGCCGTGCGCGGCGTCGGCGATTACGTCCGCCTCGCCACCACCATGGACGACGCCATCGGCGAGGCCTTCGACAAGACGGCGAAGCTGCTCGGGCTCGGCTATCCGGGCGGCCCGCAGGTCGAGAAGGAGGCGGCGCGCGGCAAGGCCAACCGCTTCGCCCTGCCGCGGCCGATGCAGCATCGCAAGGAGGCCGACTTCTCGCTGTCGGGCCTCAAGACCGCATTGCGACTCGAGGCCGAAGCGGTCGCGCCCTTGTCCGACGAAGACGTGTCCGATCTCTGCGCCTCGTTCCAGGCGGCGGTCACCGACGTCGTCTACGACCGGCTGCGCGCGGGCCTGCGAATCTTCCGTGCGCAATTCGGCGCGCCCAATGCGCTGGTCGTCGCCGGCGGCGTCGCCGCCAACCAGGCGATCCGCGCCGTGCTGCAAAAACTGTCGACCGACGAAAAGGTGAAGCTGATCGCGCCGCCGCCGGAGCTCTGCACCGACAATGGCGCCATGATCGCCTGGGCCGGCGCCGAGCGGCTCGCGCTCGGCCTCGTCGATACGCTCGACTCCGCGCCGAAGGCGCGCTGGCCGCTCGACGAAGTCGCCGCCTCGCGCGGCCGCAAGCTCAACACGGCGGCGTACAAATGAAGTTCGAACGTATCGGCGTCGTCGGCGGCGGCGCGTGGGGAACGGCGCTGGCGCAGACCGCGGCGCGCGCCGGCCGCGCCGTCACGCTGTGGGAATACGACGCCGGCAATGCCGCATGGCTCGCGGACAAGCGTGAGAGCAAGTTTCTCCCCGGCGTGAAGCTGCACGAGGCCGTTCGCGTCACGGTCGACCTCGCAGTGGTGGCGAAGAGCGACGCGGTCCTGCTGGTGGTGCCGGCGCAGGCGATGCGCGCGACCTTGATCGCGCTGTCGCCGGTCATCGCCGCCGGCACGCCGCTCGTCGCCGCCGCCAAGGGCATCGAGCACGGCACGCACAAATTCATGACCGAGATCATCGCCGAGTGCGCGCCGAAGGCGCTGCCGGCGATCCTGTCGGGGCCGAGCTTCGCGGCCGACGTCGCGCGCGGCCTGCCGACGGCGGTGACGATCGCGGCAGGCGATGCGGATGTTGCCGAAGCGCTCGCGCAGGCGATGAATTCGGGCACGTTCCGCCCCTATCATTCGACCGACGTGCGCGGCGTCGAGCTCGGCGGCGCCACCAAGAACGTGCTGGCGATCGCCGCCGGCATCGTCAATGGCCGCGGCCTCGGCGCCAGCGCGCTCGCCGCGATGACGACGCGCGGCTTCGCCGAGCTGGTGCGCTTCGGCCGCGCCTGCGGCGCCAAGATCGAAACCATGATGGGCCTGTCCGGCCTCGGCGATCTGATCCTCACCTGCGGCACGCCGCAGTCGCGCAACTTCTCCTGCGGCGTCGCGCTCGGCAGGGGCGAAGCGCCGAGCAGCAAGCTCGCCGAAGGCGTGTTCACCGCGCCGGTGCTCCTGGAAATGGCGCGTGACAAGGGCGTCGACATGCCGATCTCTGCGGCGGTCGCCGCCGTGCTCGCCGGTGAACTGACGGTCGACGCGGCCATCGAGTCGCTTCTGACGCGGCCGCTGAAGTCTGAAGAGTAGTTCGTCTTCACCTCACCCCGCATTGCGGGGAGAGGTCGACATCCGAGCGTAGTGAGGATGTCGGGTGAGGGGCTGTGCACGGCCCCACACCCCGCCCCCCCCGGTTTGTTCGCCCCCCCCACAACCCCAAAAAGGGGGGAGGGGAAAAACCGGGGAAAAATAACG